>CAYYVO010000032.1:0-5746 GCA_964475175.1 uncultured Dehalococcoidaceae bacterium
ACCGAGTTCGACCCCGAGAAGGCCACGCGGCAGGTCAGGGCAAAGTTGCTGGCCGATACGGGGATACTCTCCGGTGCCGTCGGCGCCGAAATCGGCGGCTACGAGATACACATGGGCCGGACCCGTTGCAACGAGAAAACCCGCGCCTTTCAAATAATCGAAACGCCCAAAGGCCCTACCGATTATCCGGACGGCGTTCTCAATCCGCAGGGCACGGTACTGGGCACATACATGCACGGACTGTTCTATAATGAAGATTTCCGCCGGATATTTCTGGATAACCTGCGCAGCTATCATGGCATAGCAGGTGGCAAAGGCGGCGGCGCCTCCACCAAAGACCAGCAGTACGACAAACTGGCGGAGCTTGTCCGCGGCGGCCTGGACATACCCGAAATATATAAAATAATGGAGGTAGACATTTTGTAACCTATCCCCCTGGCCCCCTTCCCTTGAATATTGATGAAGGGAAGGGGGAATAATTGTTTGATAAAATCCTCCCCCTCGGTCCCCCTCCTTTATGAAAGGAGGGGGAAGAAAGCTGAATGAGAGGCAAGACCCATTTCAAACCTTCACAATCAGAGAGTGGGTAATAAGGGAAGTCCAAGAGGGGTTTACCCCTCTTCTTAAAAATCCCCCTCTCCTACTGCAAGCCTCGTCAGGAGAGGGGGACAAAGGGGGTGAGGTTAAAACCCAAACCGTAATGGAGGTAAACATTTGAAAATCACGCTGATAATCGGCGGAGCGCGCAGCGGTAAAAGCCGGATGGCTCAGGAGACAGCTTTAAAGGCCGGTGGGAAAGTACTCTTTGTGGCTACGGCGGAGGCCGGCGACGACGAAATGAAAGAGCGTATCGAGGCCCACCGCCGGTTAAGACCCGCCGACTGGACAACACTTGAGGCTACGACCGGCATCGGCCGCTGTATAACCGAAAATATCGGCGGCGCCGGGATAGTGATAATCGACTGTATTACGCTGCTGGTCAATAATATCTTCGAGCAGCAAAGGGGAGAACCCGACGCATCCCGACTTGAAAAAGCGGTGATATCCGAGATTGAAGAGCTGATCGATTGCATTGATAGCTCGGACGCACACTTCATTATCGTCACCAATGAGGTCGGACTCGGCCTGGTACCCCCCGACAAAGCAAGCCGTCTCTACCGCGATTTCCTCGGCAAGGCCAACCAGATGTTGGCCGCCCGCGCCGATGAGGTCTTTCTCCTGGTAGCCGGTATTCCTTTAGCTATAAAAACACATAAAACAGGCCATTGACACGTAGTCGGTAGTATTGTAATATTAGCTCATTGACTGAACCGAAAACGCGGGGAGGTCTATTTTTTACTCGAGGTGATTGATATGCCTTATTATGTTATGTTAACCAAGCTTACCGACTCCGGAAGAAAAACGATTATGAAGAATCCCGACAGAATCTGGGAAGTAAACAAAGAAGTAGAGGGCATGGGAGCCAAGATATTAGCCCAGTATTCACTACTCGGTGAATACGACTTCGTAAACATCCTGGAAGCCCCCAATAATACCGTCATAGCCAGGGTCGCCGCTTCTTTAGGCTCAAGAGGAACTATGCAGCCCCTTACGCTAGCCGCCATTACCATCGAGGACCTGGTGAAAGAAATCCAGATGGCGAAAGCCCTGGACGATTAATATTTTAACTCCTTTAAGTACTCTAGTAATAAGTAACAGGCTTCGATTCAACCCCGAAAGCAATACTATTGTGCCCGGTACAGGAGAAACCTATGAAATGCAGCCACTGCCAGCGAGATATTCCCGAGGAAGACAGCTTTACTCATCTTGGCGAAACCCTGTGTGAAGACTGCTACATGGACGTCAGGAACCCCAACCGCACCTGCGACCCCTGGGCTGTATACTCCGCCACCCGTACCCGTGAAACCTCCGGCTCCAGCGAGGCGGAGGGACTGACGTCCTTACAAAAGGCAATTTACGAGTTTGTAAAAAATCGCGGTAAAGTTACGGCCGATGAAATAGGACAGAAATTCAGCCTGATGCCGCGTGATCTGCAAAATCAGTTCGCCACCCTGAGACATTGTGAGCTGGTCAAGGGGCAAAAAGAAGGCGGCAGCGTTTACATCGTTCCTTTCAGTTAATCCGTACTATTTTCCCTGATAGTATAATTCACACATTCCCTTCCTATTGTCATATAATAGAACCGGTAAGTAAGCAGCACCCGTTAGAGAACTATGAGAATCGGCCCGCTGGAAATAATCCTTATCATAATAATAGTCATCGCCGCCGCGATTATAGCCCGTATCGTCCGCGGCGGACGCCTTGCCGGGTCTTCAAAAAAATCGCCGGAGCCGGATACCCCGACCGGAGTCCGGGAGGACGGAACGAGTAAAATCTGGGCATATTTCAACCGGACCGGAATAGCCCTGATTATTATCGGCATCCTGGCCCTGCTGGCCGCCGCCAGCTTTTTCCGCCTGGTACTGCAGAGCTATCTCTGGGCCACCATCGTTATTGCCGTCGGTTTATTACTGGTGTTCCTATCCAGAAAGAAAAGGTGAAAGCTCAATGAGGGTTCCGCTGAAACCCCTAAAATGGTACCGTGAACTCGGTGAGGGAAAAGGGCGCATTGAAGCCGGGGCATTCCTCGTCGAGGGGGATAAGGCCATCAGCCAGATAATCGATACCCGGCCCGATGAAATACTGGAAATCGTTACCGTAACCGAACCGCTTCCCGCCTACCAACGGTACGAGGTCCGTTCCGTCTCCGAGAGCCAGTTCCGCTATATCAGCAATACGCGCACCCCACAGGGGACTTTAGCCGTCGTTCGCATTCCCGAAGGCATTTATTCTACCCGCCTGCCTGCGGATACCGGCAACAGGATTCTGGTGCTTGAGGACATCCAGGACCCGGGGAACGCAGGCACCCTCATCCGCACCGCCGCAGCCTTCGGTTTTTCCGGGGTGATACTCACCGAAAACTGCGCCGACCCCCTTTCGCCGAAGTGCGTGCAGTCCACTGCCGGCACAGTACTTTCCGTATGGCTCAGGAGAACGGATGCCTACCTGGACTTGCTGGAATCGCTGAAGCAGCGGGACTACAAACTGGTAGCCGCCGAAGTCAACGGCGGGGATGAGCTATCGACTCTCCAACAACGGGATAAACTATTACTGGCACTCGGCAGCGAGGCCGCCGGTTTATCAAAGAAGCTACTGGATATAGCCGATTACCGGGTGAGTATCCCGATGGCCCGTGAAAAGGCGGAATCTTTGAATGTGGCCGCCTGCGGGGCGATTATGATGTACCTGGTCTCGGCGGCATAGAAATTGTCCTACGTTTTTCGCCTGATTTTCTCCCGGGCTTAATTGATTTTAAAAATGAAGAAGCCCCAGAATCTGGGGCTTCTTCACACTCACACAGGAGATATGAGTTCTGTTAATAATTACCGCCGGTGACCTGTTTCTCTTGTGTTGGTAATATTTCTTACTTTTTATTCGGGTTTATCAACCCTTAGGGACAACCACCTCCGCATGGCGGCCAAGGTCCAGGCGGTCCGGGCGGTCCAGGTGGTCCGGGCGGTCCAGGCGGGCCGGGGAAATCGATTTTATCGATTATAACCTGCTCGACCATGAAACCGGTGCTGGGTACACAGGGATTAGTCTTCCAGTTGCTGTCCTCGTTTAGCCAGCCATCGACATAGGTGTCTTCGTAACCAGTGACAGCAGATTTGGTCCATTCGACCTGTACGACTTTCTCAAGCTCGACACAGGGGCCCTGTAAGCATTCAGCCTCGGGGTCGCCGAGTTCCACTTTGTTGTAGAGTGCGATACTGCTGTCACCGTAGAAGGACTTTGCCTTGTTATAAATATTGGTATGTCCGAAATCGGTAATTGACGTATTCGCCTCGTACTCCGAAGAGCCGCCGGTGTTGACGAACTGTCTCTCTATCAGGACATAGGCGGGGCTCAGCGTAAATCCTGCAGCAGCAAAAACCAGAATGGCTACAACAGCTATAACGATTATTTTCTTCATAATTTTTACCTCCATGTTATTTTTGTTAGTTTTGGAATCGTCACCGGACGCTTGATTTAATTTTTTTAATCCTGTGCAGTTATTATTATTTTATATAACGACGAAGAATCTGGAGTTATTTCTTCGGGGGTAAAGTAACCTTACCCCTGAAGCTCTTTCACATGTTCTTCTCGTTATCCCATCACCTCCTTTCCCGAATCGGGATTTACTGTTTGCTTGTTTTACATCTAGTCTGAATAAAGATAAATATTACTGTTTATATAGGTCGGGTAGGGAGAAATGTATTGCGATGAATAATGCCCGGTTCCATCGGCATCAATCGATTCCGAATTCTGTGCAACAGGGACGAGTACCGCAGTTTCGTCTTTATTTACCGTCGCGTCCATCCACCAGATAAGCTCGCTTCTGATACTGTTTTCACCCACGCTCTTGAGGAAGAAGCTTTCATCTGTCGAGAAGCTGTTGGGGGCCATCGATACGGCCTTATTTACGGACATGCTATCGTTGGATATCGAGAGTGTTTTTTCTCCGCCGGTATCGTTGACTACGCTAAGCTCCGAGAAAACGGTGAACCCGCTGAAGTCTCCGGCCATGTACTCGTCGATACTCTCCGAATCTACGGCCTCAGTCCTGGAAAAATCGGCTGTCCCGTCATTATAGAACTCAACATTCCTGACTCCGCTGCTGCTGACTTCCGTGCTCGAATACCATACCTGACCGGTATTGGATACGTAGGAGTTTATTACAGAAAAACCGGCGCTAGCACCGATAAGCACTATCACCGCTATAAAGGCTAATATTTTAGCGTTTGTTTTCATCAAATCTCACCACATCCTTTCCACCCGTTAGATTAGTTATAATATATAAACTCCCCTGTTCTACTGTGGGGTAGAATTAAGACTTATTAATTATTATTTTCCTGGCGTTTCTTAAGTTGAACTTCCTTTTTCTATTGAATATCTCTTTTACCTCTGCGTTCTTACTATAACTACACTATTTTTTTTGTCAATTCCAATTAACTTGAGTCCTCTCACTATTTCTTCCTTTTTCCTACAGACCAATTTTCTATAATGTAAGTTAATTGAAGGTGAAATCGGTCATCTTAAGGGGAGGGGTAATATGTAAATGATCGCCGGCGGATGGTGTATAATAAGGAAAAAACCGAGCTCTATTCAGGAGGGATAATGATTACATTACCGGGGGCCGGGAAAGCGGTAGTGCGGGGTATCGGCGAGGACTATCATCTAAAACGAGGGAAAGACCACATTGCCTATGCGGGTATGCCGTCTGAAGAAGTGTATTCTATCATCCAGAAAAAGACATTCGGATATCGGGGCTACGCATGGAATCTGTTCTATCCCAAAAGAAAGATGGATATAACAATAGACGGCGTGAAATTGTATATTGAAAGGGTTACGCCGGAAGAAATGGAATTGAGGGTCGCATAGATATAACAACCCTCAACCAGAGCTGTTTAAATAACGATTTCCGATTTTCTGGTATCGCCGTTCCGCAGGAACAGCATAGACACGATACCACCGGGCCTCAATCGGGCCAGAGCGCGCTCCATATCGGCCGCGCTGCCGATGCGGTTTTTGTTTATTTCCGTGATTATATCGCCGGGTTTAAGTCCCGCTTTCTCTCCCCGCGCGCCGGGAGAAACCGCCCCGACAATAGCGCCGGATACCGGGGCCTGTCCCGCCTTCTGGGATACTCTGCCGGCATCCGCAATTT
>CAYYVO010000032.1:5756-8199 GCA_964475175.1 uncultured Dehalococcoidaceae bacterium
CAACCTCATCGTCAACACTGATTACCGGCACGCCCATCTGCCCGGTAAGTTTCACCATCTCTTCTGCCGCAGCGCGGTCGCGGGACACATCGTACTCTTTATAATCTACGCCAAGCTCGCCAAGAAAACTCTTGGCCTGGTGACAGTATCCTCAGGTCTGTGTTGTATAAATCTTTACATCCATTTTCCGCTACCTCCCGTAATCTCAGGACTTGCTTCCCTTTTCCACTTTAACTTTGGGTAGTTTTGGAAGGTCCAGCGGATTATTATCCTGCTTTTTAGTCGGATTGAACGCCGGAAATGCGTTTAAAAATTCCTTGCTTTCACCGCAGTTTTTACACTTTCCTACACTTTTAGGACCGTTGGCTATTTCAATCACCCAGTAGTGCTGACAATGTTCATTATCAGGATTTTCCCTGATTGTATCTTCCTCTTCTATTCGCTGTCTCATGGCACACCTCTCCTCTTCAACCATTCACGAATATTTTAGTTTATATAACAGCGATTGTATGCGACTTTTGTCCCACAAAAAACTATAGTAGAAAAACCAGGAAGGGAATTGACATTATCAACCGGGGTATAAAGCTGAGAGCCTATATCGAAGGAGAAAAGGCTTAAGTATTCAAGCAGAGTCCTGCTTGTTTTCAATGATGATTTCAAACGGGCAGGTGATAGCACCGTTGGGGCAGACCATCTCACATAAAGCGCACCAGTTGCAGTCTTCTACGTTGACAACCGTTACCGTCTTCTCTACCAGCACAAGTGCGCCACAGGCGCAAACGCTGACACAAAGACCGCAGCCCTGGCATTTAGTCTGGTCTATTATCGGCTTTTCACCCATGTTAATCTCTCCACACACTAATATTTTATCTGTGAAAAACACCGTTTGTCTGCGACATTTCTCTCATCAAACGACTCCCGCCATCTCCCTTAGCGCCTTCTGGTCGGATATGATAATACGGTTGCGGTCCATCCGTATCGTACCCCCGTCTTCCAGGCTTTTAAGCGATCTCCCGACCATTTCCCGGGCAGTGCCTATCATCGCCGCCATTTCCTGCTGGGTAAGGCGAGGCCTGTCTCCAGCTCCATCGCCGGCATACTCAAGCAGCATCTTGGCAACCCGCGCCGTAACGCGCCGGAAAGAGAAGTCTTCCACCAGTGATACCAGCTCCTGGACTCTTATGGACAGCACGCGGATGACATTGAAGGCTACCTGCGGATATTCCCGCAGGATTAACTCGACATCGTTTTTACTGATTACGTTTAGAAGGACAGCGCCCATGGCTTCGGCGCTTATAAGATTGGTCCCGCCGGTGAAAACAGGGACATCGTTAAAAGACTCACCGGGGCGTATGATGTGGAAAATCTGCTCCTTGCCGTCGGCAGATGTCTTGAAAATTTTAACCGCACCTTCTACGAGGAAGTACAACGCCTCCGCCGGCTCTCCTTCGAAGAGGAGTATCTCGTTCCTCTCGGCTTTCTTCTCGAAAACATATTTGCTGATAGAATCGATTTCGGACTCGCTCAGCCCGGAGAAATGAGGTAACGACTTTAAGAATTCTGTCTGAACCGTCATGCTTGCGTGATTACTCTCCCGATAGCCCGTTTGAATTTACTGAAAGGATTATACCAGCTATCGGAATATTCGGCAAAACAGAACGCAGTAGACAGTACGTATAACCTCGTATCCGTTGTTTGCCTTGATTACCCTGTATCCATTGGAGGTCAAAACCTGCTCAACAAGTCTGAGTTGGGCAGGCTCGTCATCGACAACAAGTACATTCTTGTTTACAGACTACTTCGATTTTTCTTTTCAGTTTCTAGAGCAGGCTGTTCTGCCCGGATATTATTCAGTTTTGTCAGCCGCTGGGCGCTATTCAATATTACATTTAAACTGTTTCTCTGCTCTTCATTAATCTTTCCCATCACTTCATCAAGCATTAACTCTGTAAAACCGATAACCACATTAAGTAAAGTGCGGCACTCACGGGATATTTTGTCAGTGTATTCCACATCTAGCAGGTCAGCTTTCTTGAGCTCTTCGCCGGCGATCTTAAGCTGCTCGCTTGAACGCTGCAGACTCTCGAGAAGCTCCCCGCGCTTTCCTTTAAGCGTTTCCCTTTTTGTAGCCTTCCGTGCCATATTCAAAATATAGCACATATATGGTCATCTGACAATATTAAAATACATAAGATTACTTAGATACTGCGCCTATATGTACTTCTCAGGCCCATAATTGCTACTTGCAGGCACGTTAAGGGGAAAATCCAAAAAAGAATAAATAAAGAATTTCTTTCCGAAAATAAAGGTGGCTGATGGAATAAATGAAAGGATGAATAAACCTGATAATTATGGTTATATTTATTAATAATCGAGGTATCTCTGGACAGCTCTATGAAGGAAATCGGCGGCCATATTCTCACGCCGGAACAACTTTTCACCC
>CAYYVO010000032.1:8299-11720 GCA_964475175.1 uncultured Dehalococcoidaceae bacterium
AGCTCTATGAAGGAAATCGGCGGCCATATTCTCACGCCGGAACAACTTTTCACCCCTGAGACCGGTATCATGTGACCTTATCGTCCCCTGGTTGCACCATCGTCTTATCGTATTCGGATGGACGCCGTATATACGGGCGACATCATCAGTATTTAATAATTGTTTGTGGTTTTTCTCTTCTTTCTGTTTCACTAAAGTGTTACTCAACATCTCCTACCAGGCTTTCCCCGAGACGACATCCGGTTTATCCGAATGGCCGAACCAGTGATTAAACACAGAACCGGCCGGAGCGTCATTGAGAATTTTCTTTTTAACTACATCGTAATACCCCTGGTATTCGGGCATTTGTTCACCATCTTCATTTAAAACAATTACCATGTCATTTCTTAGCCTTATAACCGTTTTTATCATTCCTTGTTCACGCCTCTCAGGATTGTATCCCCGTTTCTATAATAAATGTTAACTGTTAATTCACCACAACAACAGAATTAAAATTCTATTTAAATCTTATATATAAATTAAACCCATATTTTTACTCCATTTCTCCGTGTTGAAGTTGCTTCCTTTTTTGCTTATAATGTTGATATCCCCTGTTTAAGGAGACTATGAGCCGACTCATCGGCATATTACTCAAGACAGGCCAGACTGCCCCTCAGCCAATGGGTTTTCGTACGGCTCGCCAGGCAGAGTCCGTGCCAAAGATACTGCTTATCGCCTGCCTGGACCCGGAAGCTATCACCGATTCGTCGGATTATCTTGACGGGGCTAGCGCTGTGCTACTTCATCCCTTTAAATCACGCCCGACCGCCAAAACCATAAAAGATATGGCAGCGAAACTCCCCGATAAACCCTGGGGAGTGTACCTTGATAACGGCGACGATAAGACGGCAAACGCTTTAATCGATGCCGGCTGCGACTTCCTGATTATTCCGTCAGCCGGTCTCGTTTCGATAGCACCTGATAACGATACGGTAGGCAAAATACTGCAGGTGGAATCTTCTCTAAAAGATACCCTGCTGAGAACCCTGAACGACCTCCCGATAGATGCCGTATTTACTGCCGATGTCTATACAAGCGGCGATTCGATAACCTGGGACCATATAATCAGTGTAAAACGCATGACCAGTCTGCTTAATAAACCATTACTCGTTCCCCTGTCTGTAAAAGCGACCGAAAGCGAGCTTAAAGCCCTCTGCGATGCCGGCGTGGAAGGCGCCGTGGTTGAGGTTGAAGCCGGAAAACCGGAAGGTATAAAGGAGCTGCGGGGACTCATCGATAAATTGCCGCCTCCTTCTGCGCGAAAGCACGGTAAAAGCGAGGCTATACTACCCCGCATAAGCGGTGAAGCGAAGGCAGAACCCCCGGACGAGGAAGAAGAAGAGGAATACGAGTAATCAGTCAAATCCCCCAGTATCCGGTTCTTATTTACAGCTCGCTGCCATATAGTTCCTCAATTATCTATTTGCGTATCCGAACCTTGCAAAAGAACTCCGTATAATCCATAATTATAGCTGCTTATTGATAATTTTAGGGGGTATATTTTATGACGACACTAAGTGATTTCAATGGCTATGGAGAAGACCTTGAGAGAATAATGCTGTTGCAGACATCTCCCCTGGCCGTAAAGATGCTGGAGAATGAAGCCGATATCCCGGAGGGCGCTGTAAGACCGAAGAAAGACCGCGGTCAACATATCGCCCAGTGCCAGGCCTTCGCCATGTCACGCCGTCAGAAAGAGACGGTTGCCATGCTCAAGGAAGATAACTGGTGTTTCGCGCCGCTAATTGCCTACGGGCTGGTGGATAAACCGGATGACCCACAGTTTCAGCAGTTTTTGTCTTTTCCCACCTTTGATAGAGATAAGTACATCGGTATAGTCTCCGCCCCGCTGAAGACCGCCGGTTTCGAGCCTGACGTGGTGATAATCTACTCTAATACGGCTCAGCTGAGAAACTTGCTCATGCCGGTGAGCTTTCGGGACAAGGACGTTGTGACTTATCATTTCTTCCCTCCCGCCTGCGCTTATCAGATGATACCGGTAATGAACGAAGAAAAACTCATGGTTACCCTACCCGACCCCGGCGACTATATGCGGGCGCTGGCCGGAGATGATGAAATTATCCTTTCCGTGCCCAAAGAAAAGATGGAAGAGTTCATGGCGGATCTGAGGCAGTCTGCCGAAGCAGAATTCAGCTTTCTCAAATCAAACATGTTGATGCTGCATGATTTCCCCCAGCCTCCAATGTATCAGACGTTCTTTAAGCGGTGGGGACTGGATTCCGGGGAGTGAAATCAACTTTTCATTAGACCAAGTCAAGATGGTTTCTATGAGGCGTGAGAGTGGTAACCAAGACGTTTTGACCATATTGACATCATGGGCAAAAAAGCAGGATGCAATCCGGGCAATGCTCCTGACCAGCACCCGCTCTATTCCCAACGCATCGCTGGATGCTTTCTCTGACTACGATGTTGTGCTGGCCGTAAAGGATATCCAGCCGTTCTTAAACGACGAAAGCTGGTTGGAAGAGTACGGCAAGGTCCTGGTAGTATATCGCGACCCCGTTCAAACCGAATACGGATTCGAGAGCTTTATCCGGGTAACCCAGTATGAAGACGGGACAAAAATCGACTACTCGATCTGGCCGGTGGGGCTGCTGAAACGCATCGCCGAAGAGCCCGAACCCTGGGGATACCTCGATGACGGCTATCGGGTCATCTTTGATAAGGATAACATCACCGACAGGATGAAACCCCCGACCTATAAAGTTTTCATACCCCCCGTCCCCAGCGAGGATGAATACCAGACTATTATCAACAACTTCTTTTCCAATACCACCTACGTTGCCAAGCATATCTGCCGCGGCGACCTCATGCCGCTAAAAAACATGCTGAACCATATGAAAGCCGAAAACCTGCACCTGATGCTCGTGTGGCGGATAGAAATCGATAACGACTGGTCGGTCAAGCCCGGCCTCTACGGCAAGGGGCTGAAGAAGTATCTAAAGCCGGAAATCTGGACTGAACTGGAAAAGACATATTCAGGCTCCAGAAAAGAAGAAGACTGGGAAGAGCTGTTCGGCACTATTGCCCTGTTCAGCAAGGTTGCCATTGAGGTCGGAAAAGACCTGGGATATACTTATCCGCAAGATTTAGACCGCCCAGTCATGAGATATTTAGAAAGAGTCAGGGAAACCGGGTAAAAATATGGTAGAATAATAATCCGGGACAATCCGCGAAAAGGAGGAGCGAATGTTAAAAGCGTTCTTGACATGCCTGCTCATCATCCTGGTCGCGCCAACACTATTCGGATGTACAACCGCTCCAGAAGAAGTAAACGTCGATACGGAATTCGGGAGAATGCTGGGATACGTGCCTTATTCATGGCTGGAAGACCATGATATCTGGTTTAAAAATTACAGGA
>CAYYVO010000033.1:0-7699 GCA_964475175.1 uncultured Dehalococcoidaceae bacterium
AAGGCAAACCGCCGGTAATACTGCATCCCGATGAATGCTGGTATGGCGGCTGCTGCGTTAACGATTGCCCCCGCCCCGGTGCTATTACCTTCAACTGGCCGTTACAGCAGCGAGCTTACTGGAAAGACAAGGCCACGGGTAAGGTCTTAAGAGATAATCAATAACGTTCAGACTACCATATCATTCGGTGGGGGGCAGTGATTACCGAAGGAGAGTATAAATTTTCAGGAAGGAATGTTGCCGAATTGACCCTTTTTATACTCTACTGAACATGACTTAGTGTATAGCGTTACCTTAAAGCTCAAGAACCATGGCATCTATTCTTCCATGATGCGTATAATTACACTTATATGCTATGCCTGACTAGTATAGCTTATTATTATCATCAATAGATCGATGCCAGAGTGATTAGATTTAAACCACTAGGTCGCTGGTTCAATCCCAGCCGCTGCTACTTCTTTTTAGGCTCGAATCCCCTCATTTTATTAGGCCCTCCTAATCATTGCTAAACTTTTTTCGGGTATTTGTTTAGCTATTTTACGTGGTTAAAGTCTTTAAATCAGGTCATCGTATAAAGTTAGAAATTGAAAGTCTGGAATCACCCCGGAACCCCGAGATACAGATTCATTATCATCCTCATTTAAATAACTCCAGGACAGCGCTTCATAAAATTTACCGGAACGGGGAATACCGTTCACACCTGATACCGCCGGTTATTTCGGGGAAAGAGGCCGTACTGAAGATAATGAGTGACGAAAACTTCCGGGGAGGGGTCTAAATAGCTTTTTAATAATACACAATTCGTTCAAAGAATAGCCTACTCAATGTAAATATTCTCCGGCATTAACCGGGAGTATCTGTCCTGTAATCATGGAGGCTTCATCTGACGCTAAGAAAACCACAGCAGGTGCAATATCCTCGGGTTTGAGGCTTTTTTTAATCAGTTGTCTTGCTAGTAAACCTTTCTCCGCTTCTTCAGAAACCAAAACCCGCATTGTTTCAGTCATAACCGGGCCGGGTGCAATTGCATTTACATTAATATTGAAATCACCCAATGCTGTTGCTAGACCACGGGTCATAGTCATTTATCCCCCTTTGGTGGTGCTATAGTGGAGGAAGCTGGGTGCACCATAGAAACCAGCAGTGGAGACAATATTTATGATATTACCCTTGTTTTGTTTTTTCATATAAGGAATTACCGCTTTACAGCATAGGAAAGTACCCTTGATATTAACTGACAACATTTTATCCCAATCTTCTAAAGTCAGCTGTTCAAAAGGTTTAATAAAATCCGGTATTTCAAGACCACCTACGGCGGCGGCATTGTTGACGAGAATATCTACCCTGCCAAAGCGGTCAATGGTTTTTTCAGCCATCTCAATAGTATCTTTCTCTCTGGTGATATCAGTTTTTAAAGCAAGTGCTTCACCCCCGACAGCTTGTATCTCCTCGTAAACCGGCGTGCAGTCGTGTATATCGCAAACCGTAACATTTGCGCCTTCTCTAGCAAAACGCAGGGCAAATGCCCTGCCCAGACCACGGGCGCTTCCGGTAATGATAGCTACCTTGTTCTCCAGTCGCATGTTATTACCGCCTCCTGTTTCTTACTTGGTAATACCACCCATAACGCGCTTTACCCTTTCAAAGAACTTCTCTCTGCCATCGGTACAGGCAGGGAGCACCCATTCCATCTCGTTCAAATTTCGGGTTATCGTCGGTATCCGCTGGTACGGGATTGATATTATCATCCAGCCGGGCGGGAATATCTCCTTGGCTTTCATGCCGAAGCTCATTCCGGTAATCGTAAAATTTACTTTGCCACTCAGGTACGGGTATGCATAGAGCCAGCTGCAGGCTCCGACACCGGCTAACTGACTGGACCATATTTCACCGGTTGAGTAGCTCATGGCTCTCATGATAATTTCCGCTTGCGGAATAGCGGCCATAATGAGCAAGAGGTCCGGCTCGTAAGTTAACTGGTCAACCGGGGAATAGACCACATACTGCACGACACCTTTCTCAAGATTCCACTGGTAACGATAAATATTACGGTTGGCCCTAGCTCTTGAAAAATCCCAAATTCAACCCCTACATTCTCTATATTAGAGGATGGTCCACCCTCCAACATCCCCAGTGCCATTCTTCCGACACAGTTCTCATTATCCTTGGTGAAATAAAAGGGTCTGTTTCTATGATGTGCCTCTTTTACCATCTCGCAGAGTGCACATTGCTTATCCAGCAGCTCTATTCCTTCCGGTTTCTCGTAAGAATATTTGATACCGACTGCCGGTTTCTCAAACTCGAATTTCCGGTAAATTGACATGTCGGTCTTTAATGGCAATATAATAACCTCCTTGAGTATTTTTTGTACTTTTTATCTGCCCATGCCCTGGGCCGCTCGCTGCATGGTTTCGAGTAACGATGGATGACTGTGGATAGTAGCTATAATATCTTGTACAGTCCCTCTCATCTTCATGAGAATTACCGCTTCATGTATCAGCTCGGTGGCTTGAGCCCCGACGATGTGTACGCCCAAGATTTCCCCGGAGGCGGAGTCGGCGATAATTTTAATAAAACCCCCGACTTCTCCGATAATAGTAGACTTGGGATTAGTCGCTAGAGGAACCCGGCCGACCTTTATATCGAGTCCTTTTGATTTAGCCTCGCCTTCCGTAATACCGACCGACGCCACCTGCGGTACGGTACGGACGGAACGCGGCACCAGGCGATAATCTATCGTTGCTTTTCCGCCCATGGCGTTCTGGGCAGCCACTTTCCCTTGGACCATGGCAACGCTGGCCAGCATCCTTTCACCGGTGACATCACCTGCGGCATAAATCCCCTTGACACTGGTCTCCATCTTTTCGTTTGTTTTAATACCACCATCGGTTGATGCTATTCCAGCATTATTTAATCCAAGTCCATCTACAAGAGGTTCTTGACCCAGGGCGAATACGGCGAACTGCGCCTCCACTTTCTGTTTCCCACCCTCTCCAGAGATAGTTACTGCCTTACCTCCTTCAACGGCATCAATCCTCTCAATGTCTACCCCTACGTGCATGTGTACGCCTTCATCTTCGAGCGTTTTTCGTAGGAATGCGCCTATCTCTTCGTCTTCATTAGGAAGCAGTTGAGGTCTCCTGGCGATAAGACTGACTTCACTGCCCAGATTGGCCCAAACCGTAGCTAATTCCAGTGCTGTGACACTGCGTCCGATAATCGCCAGGCTCTTCGGAGGTTCGTTTAAGCTTAGAAGTTCTCTAGTCGTCAGTACTCCCGAATCGTAGGCCCCGGGTACATCGTACCTTCTGGCTTTAGACCCTGTCGCGATAATTATTTTGCCTGCCCGGACTAACTCAGTCTTTCCTTTGTCAAGTGTTATCTCCACCTGATTCGCTGAGACCAGCTTCGCCGAACCGATAACGACCTGCACGCCGGTAGCCTCTAATCTGGCCTCCATACCAGCGACCACACCCTGGACCACATTCTCTTTCTCACTCATCAGTTTGGCATAATCAATCCGCGCGTCGCCGGCACTGATGCCGTAATTCCCGGCTGTTTTCACCGTCCTGATAACCTCGACGCAATGGTCCATAAAGCACATGGGGATACAGCCCCAGTTCGGACAAATACCTCCAACTCGCTCCTTCTCTACGAGAATGACCTTGCCCCCGAGCTGAGAAGCGATTTGTGCCGACATGAAGCCCGCTGAACACCCTCCGATAACCAGTACATCTATCTCATCCATAGTGATACCCCCTTCAAAACCAAAACATCAGCCAGTATAGTAAACACCTAGTTCTTACAATATCTATTCCTGCGCAGTGATATAATTGGTGGATTCCGATACCCCATTAGGGTCAAATGCTTTCTTGAGCTTTCGTCCCCATAAATGGTAATCATTCATAAATGGTCCAAAGAGGTCATGACCCCGGTCACCCATCACCGTCTGAGGGCATCCGAGGGCTTTCTCCATACAGGCCCGCGTTGTTTCCTGCATTAACGCAAAGGCAGCCTGCCCCGAAGACGGCTCGGCAGGATCGCTCAAATAAAGCTCGTCCATGTGCCCCATATGACCGTGTTCGTATACCGTACCCCAGGCGTTATCGGTGCCATCATCTATCAGCGAACCCTTGGCTATATACTTCTCCTTTAATCTGGCTCCTTCTTCGGCCTCGTTCACCGCGAATTCCCAGCTGTCGCAGGCCCCGAAACTCGCCCCCTGAGACAGCATGAGACGGAAAGTTTCCCTGGCGCCGGTGGTAGATCTGACTCTATGCCATATCAGCTTATTTCGAACCGCCGGCTCTTCCACCAGGGGTAAATATTCGCCGCCCGTTTCAGAAGTAATCCGTTTTAATACTTTTTCCTTATAATCGAATTCACGTTGAGAATCAGCGCCCAGGATAACAAGGATACTTATCCCTTTATCGACTGTCTGAGAGCGTATTTCCGAAAATAGCTTTAAGCCTTCCCGGCCGTTTTCGGTCAGGTTCAACGCCATCATCCAGGGCGGGAGTTTATCGCAGGCAAAGGCTATTTCACTTTCACCTATTTTATATCCCGCCTCGGTAAGCTTTTCCCACGAAGGGAAAGTAATGTAATGGGCGGTGACTGTATCCGGGAGCTGCGGCTCGTAACCCGGCGAAGCTCCCTCAACCTGCACCACTTCTGGTCCCGGCCAGTGATATACTTTAGTTGCTGCCTTGGTGAAGACCCCCAGGCCGCCCAGAGGTGCCTTATAGCCTCTCATGACACCTCTCAGGGAGGGGCCAGGTCCGTCACCGCAAAACCATCCGGCACCCGCCCCCAGTGAGCCTGACCTCAATATCTCTCCGCTGGGCAAGACCCATTCCACACCGAGAATGTTGCGATTATTATAACTGGTACTGACGGATGTAGGGCCGCTCCCCATCAGCGCGGTAAGGGGAAGGGCCGAAGTGTTAGAACCCGCACTTATTATGTTACAGGTCAGGCCCCTCTTCATCAGCTCGGCTTGAAGCTGGGCGCAAATAACGTAAGGCTCTACGACGGCATACATTGCCTTCTCATTGATTTCCAGAATCCGGTTCATCCTTCTCAGGTCCAACTGGATTACCCCTTCACTTCCGGCCCCATTCATCGAGCCCCAACCCGTGCTTAATGCCTTGAATTTTATCTGGTATTTATTGCATATCTTTACGATAGACTGAACGTCTTCGGTACTTCCGGGTAAAAGCACGGCTTCATGCCTGTGCCCGAACGGGTTTCCGGTAAAAGCCTTCAATCCCCAGTGCAACGCGTAGGCATCCAGTACCGCGGGCTCTTCCGAAATGTTGTCGGAGCCTACGATATCCTCCAGTGCCTGATAAACGTTTCTGTCCAGAGCCATCTCAACACCCCCTTAGATTGCTTGCTCCAGAATTTCCACAATGTCATAAATCTGGAGCCTGTCACCACTTTCGGTAATAGCATCACTCAGGCTTCTTTTGCACCACGGACACGCCGTGACGATTGCCTCGGCCCCGGTGGTTCGGGCTTCATTTACCCTTTCCAGCGCCGTCCACGAAGCGAAGTCCGGGAAAGCGTCGATAACGCCACCGCCGGCCCCACAGCACCAGGCACGCTCCCTGATTCTGACCATCTCGTTAAGCTTTAGACCGGGAATACTTTTCAGTACGTTCCTTGGAGACTCGTAAATCCCATGCGTACCCCGCCTGAATTCCTTCGGCGGTTCATGTAAAACAACCTGCCCGGAGCCTTTCGTTTTCATACCGTCCCACGGTATCCAGGGTTCTCCCATCCTCCCCAGGTGGCAGGGATCATGATAGGTCACTATCATCGACACTTTTCTGGTAAGCTTAAGTCTGCCCTCTTTTAACAACCGCTCCAGATACTCCGTAATATGTAAAACCTCCAGGTCGAGCTTCTTTCCAATCTTATGATAGAGGACTTT
Organism: uncultured Dehalococcoidaceae bacterium; assembly: GCA_964475175.1. Lineage (GTDB taxonomy): Bacteria > Chloroflexota > Dehalococcoidia > Dehalococcoidales > RBG-16-60-22 > CAYYVO01. Next base: position 5,936 of record CAYYVO010000033.1, read on the forward strand.
AAAAGCATGGTAGCAATCAGCGCAAGAAGTAACCAGGATTTTAACCCCGGCTGCCTTCAGCATTTCCATATTGTGTTCCGCGTACTTGGTCAGTTCGCCCTGATACCCTATCTCGTAAGAACGCCCGCCGCAGCAGGCTTCATCTTTACCCATGATACCAACGTCGACGCCCGCCTTTAAAAGGAGGCCAACGGCGCTTCTAGCTATCGGCCATAATTCCTTATCAAAACAATACCTGCATCCAGCATGAAAATAGACTTCCGCCTTCTCTGTCGTGAGGTCTTTCACAGCCAGTCCTTCGGCCCAGTCCCCACGCTCGGACTTGGAACCGCACATCATGTTATCTTCTTTACGCAGGCCATCGATGACAATCATATGGGCTGGTATAAGCTGACCGTCCTCCACACACTTCATTCTGAACTGATAGAGTGCTTCCAATGGTTCCATGTCCCTGTTGTATTTACAGGAAACATCACATGCCCCGCAGACCTGGCACTGATAAATCATCTCGACAAGCTTATCCGTGTACTCTATTCTGCCGTCTAACATGGCCAGTGCCATATTCAGCTTGCCGCCGGCCGAATAGCTGTGAAAATTATATCTGGCTATGCTGGGACAGACCGTGGCAAAATCGTAGCCGCTTATTACTTCCATGGGGATGAACTTGCACATCGAACATCGACTGCACCATTCCAGATCGTCCCGGCATTCTGCTAATGTCATTTTATATTTTCCTTAGCTCTTCTCTCCAAAGCATAACTTTCCCGGGTTCATAATGTTATTCGGGTCTAAAATATCCTTGATTTTCCTTAATGCAACTGCTGTCTCAACATCTCTTTCATAGACTGTATCCACCCATGTATCGTAAGGGCGCGAGAAAAAGGCACCGCTATTCATTAGAGGTTTAATGGCCCGGCGAGACAGGTTCTTGAGTGTTCTGACTTCTTCCGCATTTTCCGGATAAAAAAACAGATTAAATTCACAATGGCAGCCGGTACCCTGTACCACCGGCTGCAGGTATATGCCCATATCAGCTACCGGATAACCGTTTTCTTCGGCAACACTACTCATAGCTTTAATGAGCTCGGGAATCCGGTCATAGGTGGCCAAACTAAACAGGTCATAACAAGAGCCTTTAGCTCGCGTCTTCCAGTAAGGTTCCCCCGAGGGCTCCTGAATTATCTTCAGAAGCTCCTGTGCCGGGATCCTACTAAGTTCTTTGACCGGTTTTACTCCGGCACGCCCGGCAATATCCATCATTTTTTCTATTTGATAACTCACCTTCTCTTCCGGATAGTATTCATAGCCGCTGATACAGAAGAGGAGTACCCACGGAGGCAGACTCTCACGCAGTCTCTGATATTCATCCGGCCGTTGCCCGGCAAGTATATGGGCTAGATTTGTATTGTTCAAAACCAGGCATTCATCGGCGAACCTCAGCCTCACCAGCCAGTGTATAAGTTCAAAAAGATTGGGAAGGTTCGATGAGCCAGCCAGAAAAGGTTCTTCAAGAACGGGTGTAAGTTCGCAGCGTATCGTCGCCCAGGTGACTATTCCCGTCGTCCCCTGAGAGCCTTGAATCACTCTACACCAGTCGGCCAGAGGTTCAGCGTGGGACTTCTGCACTCCCCCTGACTTCCATTGCTCTTCTATTGTGCCTGGCCCAGCTGCCGCTCCGGTTCGATAAAGGTCACCACTGCCGAAAATAACCTCTGCGCATGCCAGGGGGTCGACCATATCCCAGTGATATTTGGGCATTATTAC
>CAYYVO010000033.1:7709-11550 GCA_964475175.1 uncultured Dehalococcoidaceae bacterium
TTAATCCTTCTTTATCTAACTCAGGACATCACTCCTTAAAAGTTACTCCGGGCTCAATCATGGCTACCCGGTTCTTCCGGTCAACTCTCAGTATCTTCCTCATCTCACTCAGCTCAACAATAACGGCCCCATCCACGCTGGGGACAGAATCACCCCGGAAGTGGGGCGCTCCCGAGCTTATCGGTACAAGAGGAGTTAGAGTCTCATTCGCCCATTTAACTATCTTCTGCACTTCACCAGTATTATGGGGTTTAACAATAAAAGCCGGCTTGGTGGGGCGAACAAAGCTCTCGTCGCGGGACAATTGTGCGAGGTCAGAGGTATCAACAATTACATGCTTGCTGCCAACAATTTCCGCCAGTTCTTCTATCTTATCCATTTATTATTCTTTCTCTCATTACATGGGCAGGTCACAGCTAGCTTTTGGACATAATGTTACATTATAATTTAAATACCGTCAACGGTTCTTCCTTTTAAGATAATGGGAATAAGGGCACCTATAAAATTATCTTGACAATAGAATTTCAAGTAACTTATAGTAACTTTAAAAGGATATTGAGACTCATTTTGAACTAAAAAAGGAGGGAGGCTACTATGTATCTGAGGAAATTATTAAGCCTGGAAGAAGCCCGAACTGCCGGTGAGGCCGCCTTGGCAAAAGCTATGGAGAACCCGGACTGGCCCGTAGCGATTGCCATCGTGGATGCCACGAGCGAGCTTGTCTACTTCATGAAGATGGACAATTCTTCGCCGTTATATGCCAAAATGGCGATTAACAAAGCCTATACCGTAGTACACTTCGAAATGGATAATATCATGCAGTTCTTCAAACCGCAGGGACTCGATATCAGTGCTTTCCCGGACCCGAAATTCACACCAATGGGAGGAACAATCATAAAAGCATCTGATGGAACTGTACTCGGTGGTATCGGTGCGTCCGGTCGCCGACCGGACATACATAATGTCTCAGACCGAGATATTGAATCGGCTGGAGTTAAGGCCTTATCTTTATAAACCTATTGTGATATTGGTATTAACTATCAGGTTCATATTCCTCAGGTCGTGCACACCTTTAACCAGGACTCCAAGCTTTCACCTAGATGTTTTTCGGCAGGTACTGATGGCACCTCTATATATAAATGGGTCTAATGAACACATTCACCCTGCCCGTGGTCGTAGATGTTATCCGCCGTAGCCAGACTCCCGCTCAGGTAGCCGAACACTGCATTCTCCGGGTCGTTTTCAACGGCACCAAGCACCACGCCGATTCCGTGCTGCTGTAGTAAGTCTACCGCGTGAGGCCCCATGCCCCGGCGATGACTACCGAAGCACCTTGTTCCGCCAGCCAGATGGGTAAAAGTCCGGGTTGATGTTCCGGTGAAAAAATGAACTCCTTGCGGGTAATCTCTTTCTTTTGCTCATCAACATCGGAAAAGGCGAATTGCTCGCAATGGCCAAAATGCAGCGACATCTTGCCGCCGGTTACCGGCACCGCGTATTTCATAAATGCACCCCGGTGTTGATGTGCGCCTGGCTTTTCGCGTACCCGTATCTCAGCGGTGAACTGAATTATACTATCACTGGTATCGGTTACGGCATCAGGATGCAGAAGATATTGCCTGAAGGCCTGTTCTTGATATCCGTACCATTCGATTTAATTCCTATGCTGCTTGATAACCTGGAAGAGATGGAGTGGGTGCTCCCTATGACTACGTTGAGCGATGCGGAAAGATCAGAATTTTCCGGGAAGATTATGGATGAAATAAGACAGGAATACTTAAACGGCTGAAGCAATCCCGGTGAATTCGGTCACCATTTCATAAACATCGGGATCATTGTCCAGCCATGCGTATGCAACCAAAGCTGAGTATACGGGATGAGAAGCTTTCAAGTCGGGACTGTCACGGAACAATCTGGATGTGAAAGCGGAATGGCTCGGGGCCTATCGCGCCAGTAGCTGCAATTCGCACATCAAGCCTTGTTGACCCCGGTTGCAGAGCATTATCGAACTCAATTGTCTGACTCTCTAATTGTGGATGGCCTTCATCAAAGTTCAGGTAGGCTCCTACACCCTCCGCGCGATAAGAATAGCCATTGTCGTCTGTAGCGGATATATTCTCGAATATTGGGCCGGGTCCTGCCAGCAACAATCCAGTTGTTTCACTGCCGGGCTCGGGTTTGTACGTGAACTCAAAGGAATCGGGACGCAGAACAAAAGAAGTCAGCCTGAATTGTGCAGGGCCGACCTCGATTAGCTGGTCCATTGGTAGTTCCCGGCCTTCCGGCGGTGGCGGGGTGGTTCCAACGCGGTTACCAAGAAAGATTGAGAAATTGGCCGCGGGCCCGTCGAGCTGCCAGTATGGCGGAATATTGATGATGAACTCATTTGTCTCATCTGGCAAAGGCGGGAACGAAAGCGCCGTAAGCCCGTCGACGTCAGGTTTTGGGCCGCTACGAAGGGTCTGGTCCCCATATTCGATGGTCGGAGATCTCAGTGGACCCTCCCGGTAGACATCGTCGGGACCTGTGACTTCATAGAGTACCAGGGTTTCCTTGTCTGACAGCCGTACCTGGTTTATCGTGACAACCACGTCTGCAACCTGTTTCTGCTGGTCTATCTGGAGAATCGTGGGGGATTTGTCCGGCGCGCTACAAGAAGCGCCTATAAGAGCGATAATCGCCAGTAAAGCGAACGCGATTTTAGTCTTGGTTCGGTGTTTGATAGTCACGCGCTGATTATACCACAACCTTTGTAAAATTAAGTGCTAAAATATAGTCAAGGTATGAAAAAGAAAAGATATTGGGTAAGGAAAGTAGTTCAACCTTCTTGGTTCGGGGACTCATTTCATTATTGGCCGAAAGGTATGTAAACCGAAAGAGGAGTAGAAATGCACCCCTTCTGTTTTAGATATTATTTGAGTCACCACTGCACGAACCTCGGGATGCCTGTCCTTCCCTGTGCACATTCCACAGCCACAATATCAGCCTTAGTTTGAAGGTTTGAGACCAGTACCGCCCACCATGTTTTAATGTAGGAGCTGTCCCGCGTGGTGCTGCATTCTCTCTATTTTCGGTTAATCGGGGTCAGAGGTACCTTCGGGTCGGGAAAGCCAGGTCCCATACAGGCGAAAATCATCGGTAGCGCCATGTTGTTGAGTCGCTGGAAATCGGTCTTCGGCGATGTTTCCGGCTTGGGGAAGGGCCAGTCCATCTGTCGTAAAGCCTGCCCAATCATTATCCCCGAGCCATGCAACTCGGCGGCGTGGGTGATGCAATAAGCCAAAGCCGCTCCGCCGTCCTCGGGGGGAATATTGGCTTCGTAACCGGGCATGGCGGGGAACTTGAAATTTTTAAATTTCTCTAATAGTTCGGGAGTTGGAGGGGGTACGCTGCGGGGGAAGCCGACCCCGGCCGGGATGAAGGTAAAGACGGCTACACCGGTGTCTTCCACCGGTCCAAGTTCCGAAGCCAGAGACATCATTATGGAGGTGGCCGCCGCTTTTGCGGCGCAGTAGTTACTGGGGCCTACAGGGTGGCAGAAAGCGGTAGACATATAAGTGACCACACCATGATGCCTTTCCTGCATACCGGGCACGAAAAGCTGGATGCCGATAAGCGTGCCACGCGCCGCTATCTCGTACTGACGGTCCATCTGGTAGACGGTGGACTTTAAAACAGGTGCACCGAGGGACATCGCCATGGCATTGTTGACCAGGATATCCACCTTCCCGAATGCGTTGAAAGCCTTCCTGGCCATGGCCTTCATGGAGGCCTCGTCGGAAACGTCGGTCAATACGAACAGAGCGGTCCCGGGCTTGTTCTCGCTATTAATGAGTTCCTC
>CAYYVO010000034.1:0-595 GCA_964475175.1 uncultured Dehalococcoidaceae bacterium
CAGAGTTGGGATAGACGGCCACCTTTGCATCCTTACCGTGACTTTCTTTTAACAGCTTCAAGACGTCTTCCCATTGTTGCGCCATCACGACTCTATCAGAGTCTTCCATGTAGCTCCGGCTGGCAAGCTCAGGATATTCGCTGAACACAATTAGCCGGTTAACGTTATCCGGGGGCTTCATCTTGAGGCTGAACTTACCGCCGATGGTAGTCCCGAAAGGCCCCATCAGGTAGTGGGTAATCTGACCTTCCGGAACGTTGGCGATAAGGACGACATCGCCGCCGCTTTGTTTTAACGACCGATACGCAATGAGCAGTCCCGACGCGGCCTCGTTGGCCTTGGCAAAGGTATTGGCGATAACTATGTCAGCGTCCTGCGCCGCCGGGGTGAGGTAGTGTTCCCGGGCCATTTCCAGGGCGGCGGCAAAGGTCGGGGCGGGGGCGCCGGCAAAAATAGCTGCATTATCGCCCTTCATGTTGACGACGGCGTCTATTTTCATGTCCAGTCCCACGATAGCAGCAGCTTCGTCGATGTCCTTCCGCCGGATATTGCCATCGATGACGCCCATGCCGGTGACTGTATCGCTCACCCCTGT
>CAYYVO010000034.1:605-8948 GCA_964475175.1 uncultured Dehalococcoidaceae bacterium
CTCCCGACCAGCGGGCCGCCCGGGCCGACCAATCCGCCGCCGAATCCGGCCATGATATGAGGCACGATGGAGCCGATGCCTATCTTGAGGTCGCACTTCATGACCTCGGCGTTGATATAGAGCTCCGTTCCGCGGGTGGTGGTGCCGGCATAAACGCAGTTATCATACGGGGCATGGTTATACACCGGGAACCGCTTTAACACGTCCTCGCCCAGCTTCCGGGCGAAGTCCACCCGGTTCATTGCGCCGTGGCAGCCGCAGGCGGCTATAAAGCGTATCTGTTTATCAGCGATACCAGCGGCGGTCAGCTCTTCAATGACATGGGGGGCAATTTCCGATACCCGGGTAACCCGCGTCATATCATCGAAGAGGATAACCACCTCTTTCTTGCCCCGGGCATATTCCCGCAGCGGCGGCATATCGATGGGATTGGCCACGGCTTTCTTTATTTCAGCAGGCGTCAGTCTTGGCCTGGCGTAACCCGCCATGTTACAGACTTCCAATTGCCAGCTTCCCGGAAATGAAAACTCCATTTCCTTAACGCCGTGCCAGGCCAGCTGGGGTAATATTACTTTATTGTCCAAGAGATTCCTCCGAAATTAAAACTATTCCAGTTTCTATACCAGCCCGGTACGCTCCAGCATTTCCCGCAGCATTGGCGTAATATCCAGTTTCAACAGCTCCTGTGGCGTAACCCACCGGCACTCCTCCGCGTCTGACTGCGCCTCGATTTCACCGCTGACATATCTCGCTAACAGGTCGATGATTACGAAATGATATTTGATGCGACCGTCTTCATCCCTGATGATATTGTCCACCGAATCCAGTACCCGCTCTATCTCTACCTCGATTGAGCACTCTTCCATTACTTCCCGCCTGGCAGCTTCGTAGGTTGTCTCGCCCAGTTCTATTCTGCCGCCCGGAATGCTCCATTTCCCTTTGCTCGGTTCCTGACCGCGCTTTATCGTCAATATTTTACCATCTTTGAACACCACCGCCCCCACAGCCGGTATCGGGGCTTCCGGGTACCAGCGATTCTCTTTTTCCGACGATTCATTCATATATAATTTCCTAGACGCTCAACCCCAGCGAATGTATGGCGAACTCTCCGTGCCCCAGCGCCTCGGCTTTAGTCACCTTACCGGAAGCGACCTCAATGATTTCCTGATAAACTTTGTCGCCGATACTCTGTATCGTTTCACGGCCTTCCAGGATTTCGCCGGCATTGATATCGATGTTTTCTCGCATAAGCTCGTATATCCGGGAGTTGGAAGATACTTTTATTACCGGGACGATAGGCGCTCCCAGAGGCGTGCCGCGACCGGTGGTAAAAACGATTACCTGGGCGCCGCCGGCAATCATGCCGGTATTGCAGACGGCATCGTGGGCGGGGCTGTCCATGATTACCAGCCCTTTTTCGGTCGGCCTTTCTGCGTAGTCCAACACCTGATTAATGGTGGTACAACCCCTTTTGAGCACCGCCCCCAGCGACTTCTCCTCTAAAGTGGTGAGTCCCCCTTCTTTATTCCCCGGCGAAGGCTCGGAGGTGCGGATATCCACCCCCGCCTTCTTCGCTAAATCCTCGGTGGCTGCGGTTATTTCGTAAATACGCTTCTTCACCAAATCATTCATAGCCCGGCTCGCTAATACCTGCTCTGCACCTATCAGCTCCGGCGTTTCCGAGAGAATCACCGTTCCGCCCACCCCCACCAGACTATCGGCAGCAACGCCAAGGGCAGGATTGGCCGTAAGGCCGGACAGCGTATCCGAGCCGCCGCAGTTGGTGCCTAGAATTAGTTCGGCGATATCAATTTCTTCACGTTTTGCCCCGGCTGCTTCTTTTAAAAGGCGAGAGGTCAGTGTCTTCCCTTTTTCGACCGCCGCCGTGGTGCCGCCCTCCGACTGAATGCTCAACATCTCGTAACGCTGGCCGGACTTTTCCAGTTCTCCGCCAATCAGTTCGGGGGTAATCAATTCACACCCCAGACCTACCAGTAACACCCCGGCAATATTGGGGTGGCTGCAGAAACCAGCCATCGCCCTGACGATGTGCTCTTTTTCTTTGCCGAGATGGCCGCAGCCGTGCGAGTGCGTCACGCTGACCGTCACCGGCACAGCCCGGCTTATCATCTCCGCCACCGCTGCGGCGCAGATTACGGTGGGAAACACCAGCACATGGTTTCTCGTCCCCACCCTGCCATTCTTCCGGCAGTATCCCATAAATTTCACGGCCTGTCCCCCCTCCCCCGGAGCCCTTCCACGTTATGCAGGTGCACGTGCTCTCCTGTTCGTATATCGGACGTCGCTAAGCCTATCATTTCACCGTATTTTATTATCCTACCGCCCTGCCCGATATCCGTCCGGGCGAACTTGTGCCCGAAGGGTATTGGCTGTACCAGCCTGATATTTACGATGCTTCCCTCCGCCTCAACGCCGATATTTTTACCGGCTTCCAGCGGTCGCACAGCCGTGGCCACATTATCGTCTTTATGCAAAACCAGCGCGTTCGTTAACATGAATTACCAACCCACACTGACTTACTTGGATTCCTCATAAAGTGATTATCCGGTTCTCGGATATTTTACCACTTTTCAAATAATAACTCCCCAAAAAAGTTCCGGCAGCCTTAATTGAGCCTGTGAAAAGTCGATTTTTATGAATCGTTTACATCTTTAACGAGTATATTAATCAAATATTTATCGTTCTGATGTTATATTTTGCCAAATGACGAAGCAATATGAGGTTCGCGGGGTCCTAAAAGCACATATGCCTACGTCTTTCTGCTCTCTATATTTTGTAGCTGAAAACGCCGGCAAAGTGCATTCCTGTACCGGAGGAAGGTAGACGATGAGAGTAAGAACCAAGTTGATTATCGGGTTTTCAGTGATAGCGCTTCTTGTATGCGGGATATCTTTATATGCTACCAACAACTTCGGTAACCTCAAGAATCAATTTACTGTTATCGAGAAGGAAGTTATCCCCGCGACACTGGCCATGAATGAACTTGAGAAAGTGGCGACCGACTCCTACCTCGAAACGATGAAATATATCCTTTATGATGATACAACCGCTAAAGAAGCGGCCTTATCTCATCTCAATCACCTTCAGGAGATTGAAACACAATTTTCTCCGTACAGCACCACAAAAACCCAAGAGTTCGAGTCAAATCAGATAATGACGGGGAGAATAGCCGATTTATTTGCCTCCGTTGGAACATTAATGGATTATAAAAGACGCGGTGCCGGCTACGAGGAATTACTCGCTATAGACCGCACCACCGGTCTCCCATCACTACTGGCCCTCCAGCAGGAAATAGCAAAAAGGAAAATTTATTATATTCAAGAGCTCGGGCTGGTAAGGTCGGACTTCAATTTCGTATACAGCAAAGGTGTACAATCGATACTTCTCGCCGCCGTTATGGGTATCCTCCTGGCAACCCTGGCAGCTACGATGACAACGCGGTCAATAGTACAGCCACTATCCGCCCTCCGTAAGGGAACCGAGATGATTGCTAAGGGTGACCTCAACTATAAGGTAGGCACCAAGGCCAATGACGAGATAGGGCAGCTTTCGCGAGCGTTTGACAACATGACCCAGAGTCTCAGCACAAGCATGACATCAATAGACAACCTCAACCAGGAAATTACCGAGCGTAAACAGGCCGAGGAAGCTCTCAAGGAAAGCCAGAAATTCAATACCGGCCTGTTAGAAAACTCGACACATGCCACAATGGTAATCAATCCAGATACTTCTATCAGGTATGTTAATCCAACCTGGGAAAAACTGAGTGGCTGGAATATGGAAGAAATAAAAGGGGTCAAGGCACCGTATCCCTGGTGGCCGGAGAATATGAGAGACGCGTTTTTGGAAGGTTTCAAAGAGGCCATGAAGCAGGAAACGGGGAACGGGGAGGTTATCGCCCAGAAGAAGAACGGCGAAAATTACTGGATTTCCATGAACTGGACCTCGGTACTGGATGAAGGAGAGATGCAGTACCTGTTGATTAACTCTATAGATATAACCGAACGCAAGAATATGGAAGAGGCATTAAAGGAATCCGAGGAGAAATTCTCCAAGGCATTCCGCTCCAGCCCGAACTCAATCTCAATAACCACGATTGAAGACGGCATATTCCTTGATATTAATGACAGCTTTACACGAAACAGCGGCTATACCCGTGAAGAAGTAATCGGCCGCAGTTCCAAAAAGCTTGGAATTTGGGCGAAGCCCGAAGAACGTGACCGAATAATCAATATATTAAAAGAAAAGGGTCAGGTTGTAAATGAAGAATATACCACCCGTATTAAATCAGGCGAGACGCGCACCATGCTTTTCTCTGCCGAACCTATTAACGTCGATGGTAAAGAATGCCTGATTTCTGTAAGTGTAGATATTACCGAGCGCAAGAATGCCGAACAGTTCCAGCACGATGATAATTACGTACTCACCCTCCTAAGCCAGGGAGCGGAGTTAAATGAGATACTCGATGCCATAATAAAAATGGGAGAAGACCGCGACGTTGGTATAAAAGGTTCTGTGCTACTGTACGATACTTCAAAAGGAGTACTTGTACCGGCATCCGCGCCCAGTCTACCCGCCGATTATACCGCCCTGCTCAAAGACGGGCTGCCCATCGGTCCGAACATAGGTACCTGCGGCACTGCGGCTTACCGTAAAAAGAGGGTAGTCGTCCCAGATATTGAGAACAGTCCCATGTTTAAACCGTTTGCAGAAGCGGTGGAAAGAGCAAAGAGCAATAACCTGCTCGCGTGCTGGTCGCAACCTATTTTTTCGTCAAACGGTGAAGTTCTCGGCACGATAGCCAACTATAGAAATAAGGTTGGCAAGCCGAGTGAAGATGACCTGAGGGTGCTGGAGTGGTCGGCGAGGATTGCCGCTATCGCTATCGAGCGGAAAAGGGACGAAGTAGCCCTGGCCAATGAAGCTATCCGGCGGAGCATCCTTATCGAGCAGTCAAGCGACGGCATCGTCGTGGTTGACGGTAAGGGCAAAGTTTACGAAGCCAACCAGCGATTTGCCGAGATGTTGGGATACACTATCGAGGAAGTCCAGAATCTCGGTATATCGGATTGGGAGGCTGAATTCCCAATGGAACAAGTAGAGGAAATGATCGCGAGCATCGATGAAAACGGAGACCATTTCGAGACAAAACACGTCCGTAAAGATGGTAGTGTCTTTGACGTTGAAATAAGCACCAACGGTGCCGTCATCGCCGGGCAGAAGCTGATATTCTGTGTCTGTCGGGATATCAGCAAACGCAAAGAGGCCGAGGAGGCGTTGCGGCAATCGGAGGAGAAGTTCTCCAAGGCATTCCTTGCCAGTCCGAATTCTATCTCCATCAGCACGCTCAAGGACGGCAAATTCATCGAGGTCAACGATAGCTTCATCAGAGACAAGGGCTATTCACGGGAGGAGATAATCGGCCACACTTCGGAAGAGCTGGGAATCTTCACAGTAGCCAACCAGCGATTCAGTATTACACAGGCGCTTAATAAACTTAATAAAAAGGGCAGACTTCATAATGAGCTGGTCGAATTCCGTAACAAGGACGGCGAAACACGTACCGGTTTGTTGTCCGCCGAGCTTATCACCATTAACAATGAACCCTGCATGATAGTCATCAATACAGATATAACGGAACGCAAGCAGGCCGAGGAACAGCTGAGACTTCTTGGTTCGGTTACGCAGCAGGTGTTGGATTCCACTATCGTTACCGACCGCAACTTTAATATTACCTACATGAACAAAGCAGCTGAGAATCTGGTCGGCTATTCATTTAAAGAGGCTAACGGCAACAACCTGGCGAGTTTTGATATAGAACCTCTCAATGAAGATTTATCGCGGGAAGTGTTGAGCACGGTTTCTAACGGAAAAGTCTGGAGCGGAACCATGACAAAGCAGCGTAAGGACGGCAGCACTATCATCTGCGATTCCCAGCTTTCACCACTGTATGATGAGAACGACCAGATTATAGGATTTATCGATGTGGAACGCGACGTAACCAAACAAAAAGAGACAGAGGCGAAATTACAGATTCACAAACTGCTGATTGAAAACATCCTGTCTAACATGCCCGGCGGTGTCCTCGTCATCGGCAATGATGACCGGGTATTACTGGCTAACGAAGCTTTCCACAAAATATTCCACGTTGGAAAGAGAACTTTAAAGAAACAATTGCTCAGCAATTTGTTACCGATAAACCAGCTGTGCAAGGCCTATACCTCCCTAAAACAGGGAAAGAAACAAAACGACTCTCTGGAATTCAGGCACAATTCCAAGGGTCTCGAAAAGATAATAACCTGTAATATCATAAAGATGGATGGAGGCCGAACGCTGCTCACCTTCACTGATATTTCCCACGAAAGAGAAGAGGAAGAAAAACTCTATCTTACGGACAGACTCGCCTCGATAGGAGAGATGGCAGCCGGCCTGGCACATGAGCTGAATAATCCATTAACGGGTATCCTGGCCTTATCCCAGATGCTTGTCAACAGCGATATCCCGCAGGAATACAGGGAGGACTTAAATTGTGTATACAGCGAAGCCGTGCGGGCTGCCGAAATCGTGAAAAACGTCCTGCTGTTTTCCCGCAATAATAACTATGAAAACGGCCATGCCTCCGCTAACGAAGTAATACAGAGTGTCCTGAGACTGCGTGAATACGAGGAGAAGGTCAACAATATTTCGGTGGTGACTAATTTCAAAGATAATCTGCCGGATGTCGCTATAGATAAGTTCCAGCTGCAGCAGGTCTTTTTGAACATGGTTTTAAATGCCGAAGCAGCTATTATAGACACTAAAAAGCCCGGTAAATTAACGGTTACCACAGAAAGGTCAAACGGTAGTGCCAATATAATATTCAGCGATACCGGGTGCGGTATTAAAAAGCAAGTAATTGCACGCATATTCGATCCCTTCTTTACCACTAAAGACATTGGTAAAGGTACCGGTCTCGGCCTGAGTATATGCTATGGCATAATTGTTAAAAACGGCGGTAAGATAACCGTAAAAAGCGAGGAGAATGAAGGGACAACATTCACCATCAAAATGCCGATTATATCATAAACAAAAAGCGTTACCCGCCTGGATAGGAAAGGATTAGGAAAATGGTTACAGCACCTGCGAAAGAGACTATCTTAATTGTCGATGATGAAAAAATAGTACGGAGAAGCTTGAATAAATGCCTGACCATGAACGGTTTCACCTGTGAGGAAGCCTGCAGTGCCGATGAGGCAATGAGCCAACTTCAAACCAGGCCTGCTGACCTTGTCATTCTCGATATAATGATGCCGGGCACATCGGGAAGCGACCTCCTTCCTCAGCTGAAAAGTTCTTTCCCGGATACGGCATTTATCATGGCAACCGCCGTGGTGGACCCCGATACGATTGTGAAATGTATGAAGGACGGGGCCCAGGATTATGTCACCAAGCCGTTTGATTTGAACCAGCTAGTGCAAAATATCAGGATGGTACTGGAAAAGAGAAAACTGGAACTAGAACTCAAAGAACGCAGGCAGGTGCTGGAAGGTAAAGTAGAAGAACAGTCCAAAGAGCTCCAGAATCTTTTCATCGATGCCATTGAGTCATTGATAGGCGCGCTGGAAGCCAAAGATAAGTACACGGCAGGTCACTCACGGAGGGTAACAAAAATAGCTGTAGACGTCGGGCAGGTCCTGGGTCTCGGGAGCGAAGAACTGGAGAACTTGCGCTGGGCCGCCCTGCTGCACGATATCGGAAAAATCGGGATAGATCCCAGCGTCCAGAATAAACCAGGCGTACTGACCCCCGGGGAATATGATTATATCCTGACACACGCCAGTATAGGGCCGGGTATCGTACAGCCGCTGGTAAATAACGAGATAGTAGAAATAATAAAGCACCATCATGACAGCTTCGACGGTTCCGGTCTCCACCAGGAAGTAAAGGGGGAATATATACCTCTCGGCGCTAGAATCCTGGTCGTGGCCGATTCTTTCGATGCGATGACTTCGGACCGTCCGTACCGCACTGCAATGTCAGTAAGCAAGGCTATCGCCGAAGTAAAAAGGTGCATCGGCACCCAGTTCGACCCGGCGGTGGTAAAGGCCTTCCTGAAAACTCCTATTATTACTTCCTTAAAGGTCTAGACAGGGTTGATTAGTGTGTAATGACTAAAGTAATCGATTGCTCATGACTATAAGACTATTTACACCGGGTATCAACCGTAGAACAATAATAACAGGGGGTCTGTGCTTAGAGCAGGGGCCCTTACCTGTTTCAGGGGTGCCTGCCTGAGAGGTAAAACAAAATGAGGAGTGAAAAGGGAACCACATTAATCGAACT
>CAYYVO010000034.1:9048-11250 GCA_964475175.1 uncultured Dehalococcoidaceae bacterium
TGCCTGAGAGGTAAAACAAAATGAGGAGTGAAAAGGGAACCACATTAATCGAACTAGTGGTGGCGGTGGCGCTGCTGGGAATTCTCAGTGCCTCATTTCTCGGCTCAACGAGTACGGCGGCGAAGGCTACATTCGTCTCCGAACACAAGGTAATCGCCGAAAGCCTGGCACGCAGTGAAATTGAGTATATCAAGGCTGCCCCTTATGCTGCCGAATACCTTGTTAATCCGGATCTCGATATACCGGACGGCTGGGCCATATCGGAACCCGCCGTTGAATACCCGCACGGTGTCGATGACGGTATTCAAGAGGTGACCATTACTGTAATGAATGGCGGCGAAGAAATGCTGTCTGCGTGTATATATAAGGTCGACAGATGAGAAGCGGTGAAAAAGGTATTGGTATATTAACGCTGATCGTAATTATTGCCATATCCGCAATAATTGCCGGTGGAGCCGGCATGACCACAATTCAGATGATGCGCAGCTCCAAACGTAATATAGGGCTTTCCGAAACAGTCCAACAGGCGCACAGTCTGGGACGCTGGTTCAGCCGGGATGTTCTGGAATCATCCAATATCACCGCCGGCGATGACGCCGAAACTGAGGAAGAAGAGATAGCCACCATGTACTGGGGCGACTGGGAAAGCGGCGGGTATTACTATATACGTTACATATGGCTTGATGATGTCGAGCCGCTGAAAAAAGTAACGAGAGCCGAGATTCAGTATGACAAAGAGGGCGGTGTGACCGATAATTTTACGAACCTGGTAGCTTACGGAATTTACACGGCCAACCTTACGCAACAGGGCGATACCTGGACTCTGACTGTAGAAGCCCGTTCCGGAGAGAAAAGCTCGATACAGACATACGAAACTGCCCAGAGGCTGAACTAGCGATATGATAAAGGCAATAAGAAATAAAATAGCGAGGTATATCAAACAGCAGGACGGAATAGCTTTCCCTGCCGTGCTGGTTATGTTTGCCGTAGGCAGTCTGATAATAGTGCCTTCAATCAGATACGTGGCGACAAACGTTAATTTCGGGATCAAGGGAGCCGAGGAGTTCAAGGCGATACTCGCCGCCGATGCCGGGATTGAAGACGCCCTATGGAAAATCCAAAACGACACTCCCGATCCTCTCCCGTATTCATATCAGCTTACCGGAATCAACGGGTTTACAGTCGATGTCGAAATAGACGAAGTTGCCATGATTGCCGGTGAGGTGGTGGGCAAACTAGGGACCCAGGAAGACCGGCTGTTATTAGTCGGCGGCAACGTCACCTATAACGACATTGAAGGGAACTACGACTACTACCTGATACTTCAAACAACTGATATAACAACGGTAAAAATAGATAAAATCATGATTGTCTTTCCACCGGGAGTAGGCTACGTTGCGGGTTCGACATCCAGTAATGTCACTCAGCCACCGGATGCAGACCCCGCCATCAGCGGCACACACTTTACCGGTGAAATCCTCACTTGGGATAATAGCGCAGACCCTCCCAAAATGGAAAAAAATGTTACGGAATATCACCTGATTAAACTCAGCGGCCCACCGGGATTAGAGGATTTAATTATGGAGAGTCTCGGCTTCGTTGAAGGGCAAAGTGGCGATGTCGGTACGGTGTGGATTAACGATTTGATTCCCTATACCATCACCGCCGAAGCCAGTGCCGGCCCCGGGGACGTGGTGGCTACAATCAGGGCAGGCGCATGTGTAGACGGTGGGACGACGATATCTATAGATTGCTGGCAGATAATACCCTGACAAAACGGTACTAAATCCGTAAAATATCCCCGCTAAAGTTATCCCGATTTCTCAGCGCTGCGTTGGGCATCCAGCTCATAGAGCTTCTCTATAACGAACCGGACATATTTTTGGCACTTCTGCTCAAAGACGCCCGCATCTATTGCCTTTTTAGCGGCGGCTTCATCCGAAAAATCGAACCCGAGCAGGCCGCGGCAGGTAATATCACCGAACTTCTCGTTGAAACTCCTGACCATCTCGGCGGCATTATCGTTGGCGGCCTTCCGGGCCTGTTCTACTTCTTCCGTGTTATCAGAATCAATACGATGGCGGAGTCCAAGGGCGACTACCCCGGCGGATACCGCGCCGCAGGGCCCCTGCTGCTGACCGGCGATTCCCCCGTGGAAACCGGCACCGGCCCAGAGGAAATCTTTATTACCCAGTTCATACG
>CAYYVO010000035.1:0-11044 GCA_964475175.1 uncultured Dehalococcoidaceae bacterium
GGCTTGATATACGGGATGGTAGGCTTCGGGTTTACCGTGGGTGGGGCCGTCGGCCCTGTGGTTGCCGGCTATCTATTCGATGTATTTAACAACTATCAGGCTGCTTTCCTGGTATGCGCCGCCTTCGGTATTCTGGGCATTATACTGGTATTGTTTTTAAAGCCAACGAAGAAGCTCGGAACCAGTCTTTAAATACCCGCTTCTAATATCCCCTGGTTTTATCAATTATATTTCGCAGTCGTTTGCCCTCAAGATAGCGCCCGAGGTTATCACAGAAAAGGTCGGTGGCGCTGCCGATATAGTCTTCCATAGCGCCGGAGACATGAGGACTTAATATAACGTTCTCCATATCCCAGAGGGGACTTTCCGGCGGGAGGGGTTCCGGGGAGGTAACATCCAGGCCGGCGCCGGCAATCCACTTTTCTTTGAGGGCGTGGACTATTGCGTCTCCGTCGATGATGCCGCCGCGGGCGATGTTGATGATGTAGGCGGTGGGTTTCATAGCCTCAAACTCTTTCTCACCGATGAGTCCCCGGGTTTCGTGGGTAAGTGGTGTGGCAATCACCACGAAGTCGCTTTCGGATAATAGTTGCCTTAGTTCATTTGCGGGCAGCAGCACGTCCACATATCTGGCTTTGGCCGACCGTTTAGCCGACCTCCGGGTTGCTACAACCCGCATACCGAAGGCCTTGCACAGTCGCGCAATCTCACGCCCGATGCTGCCCAGTCCCACTATACCCACCGTACGGAAACGCAGCCCGGACGGCTCGTACCTCTTCCACTCGTGCTTTTGCTGCATCCTGAAACAGAGTGCTGATTTCTTGGCGAACATCAGCATTACCCCCAGGACGTACTCACCGATAGGTACAGCGTGAATACCGCTGACGCCGGTGATGGTTATCGGACTATTCCATATCTCGGTACCGGCAAAGCGGTCTACACCGGCGGACATCGTCTGGAGCCATTTCAGGTTGGGGGCGCGGGCCAGTATGTTCTGCGGGGGAAGAAAACCGTAAACAACTTCCGCTTCCGCTAATAGTTCATCGACCGGCTCTCCTGAAGGCGAGAGTTCCCGGGGCGGATTACCCGGTATGATTGAGATTTCCTTTACTGTTATGGCCGGGCTGACGGCGGCAATCTTCTGGAGTACCGCTTCGTTAGAGCGCGGCATGGACTTATCGAAGACAAAATTGGCCACCAGCACGTTTAGCGATTTCATCGAGTGTTTACTCCCCTAAAAATAATGGTGCAGTTTTAATTTTACCGTATGCCCGATATATATGACAATCGCAAAGCTAATGCATAAGACAGTCTGTAACCCACCCCCATTTCTGTTTCCTGTGCACCGACCCCGATATGTCCTTTTCAGGCGTGATTCTATTATACAAACAGAACATACTTGAGTTTTTTTGTCGGGAATATTATCTTATGCTATACTCGAAATTAGGGGGATATTTCATTAAATCCCTAATTCTAAATGGTGATGGCAGAGTGGCAAAAAAAACAGATGAATTGATTACCGGGGCTCAGCAGCAGGTTGAAAAGATAATTCAGAACGTTGAGAAAGTACTGGTAGGCAAGCGGGAAGCGATAGAGCTGGCGGTAATAGCGATGCTGAGCCAGGGGCACCTGCTTATAGAGGATACTCCCGGCGTGGGCAAGACCATGCTGGCAAGAAGCCTGGCAAAATCTATAAACAGCAGCTTCAAGCGGATTCAGTTCACACCCGATATGCTTCCTGGCGATATTACCGGCGTTTCTATTTATAATCAGAAGACCGGCGATTTCGAGTTTCACCCCGGCCCGATAATCGCCCAGGTGGTCCTGGCGGATGAAATCAACCGGGCAACTCCTAAAGTACAGTCGGCCCTGCTGGAGGCTATGGAAGAAAAGCAGCTTACCGTAGACGGCGTTACGCGAAAAATGCCTTCCCCTTTCCACGTCCTCGCCACCCAGAATACTATAGAATATGAAGGCACCTTTCCACTGCCGGAGGCACAGCTGGACAGATTCCTGCTGCGGATTAACATCGGCTATCCCTCACAGGAGCAGGAAATAGCTATAGTGGAAGGGCAGCAATATACCCACCCCATCGAGGAACTTGACCATGTGGTGACTGCTAAAGATGTCCTGAAACTCCAGGAAACGGTAAGGAAAATATATGTGGATGACCTGGTTAAAAAGTATATCGTCGCGCTGGTGAATGCCACACGCCACCATGCCTCGATATACCTGGGGGCATCGCCGCGCGGTTCACTCGCCCTTTTCCGCACCTCCCAGGCATACGCTTTGCTGGAGGGACGCGACTACGTCCTGCCCGACGACGTTAAAGTCCTGGCGGGGCCAGCTCTGGCCCACCGTTCGCTGATGGCGGCGGCGTCACAAACTCAAGGGAAAGACGGCCTGGCAACCATCGCCGAGATACTCGAAACGGTCCCGGTACCCGGTATATTGCCTGGCCGATAATATAAGGGTTGTCCGGGATGGAACTGCCTGAATTCATTTCTCCGGTGATATCATTATGAAGATACGGTTCATTGCTTTCTTCCTGCTTTTGCTGGCGCTGGTCACGTCCCTGGTAGGGGGATTTACCCTGATCTGGCGCTTCTTTATGTTCCTGGTGGCGCTGCTGGTTCTCGATTACCTGTGGATATTTATCAGCGCGCGCGGCATTAGATACAATACCGGGGAAATTATCGACTTCTGCCAGGTCGGCGATTACATAAACGAGGAATTTACTGTTTCCTATAAAGGCTTTTTACCCACGCCTTTAGTGGAAATCTCCGAAGATACCGATTTGCCCGGATACGAAAACACCGCGACAATTGCCCTTGCCTTTAAAAGTAGTTACAGCTGGAATACCCGGATTCGCTGTCTTCAGCGGGGACAGTACCGTCTGGGGGCACTCGATGTCAAGGTTACCGACCCCCTCGGATTTGTACACCGGAAATGCCGATTGGGAGACAGGCGCGAAATCACCGTCTATCCGGCAGCTCTGAACCTGCCGCTCTTCGATGTCGTACCCCGAATCGAGCCGGGACTGGGGCCGAGACGCCGTCTGGTAAGCGAGGTAGGGCCCGGAGCATCCCGCGTACGGGACTATACCAGCGGCGACAGCCTGCGCCATATACACTGGCGTAGCACGGCCCATACCGGCAAGCTGATGGTGAAGGAGTTCGACCCCGACCCCTCCAACTACGCTTTTCAGGATGTCTGGCTAGTCCTGGATATGAACCGGGACGTTCAAAAAGGTGATGGTGCGGAGAGTACCGAAGAATATATGATAACACTGGCTGCCTCGCTGGCGAAGAAGTATATCAAGGGCGGTAAAAAGGTGGGCCTGATAGCCTCCGGCGAACGGGCAAGTTTGTTTCTTCCCGAAGCCGGCGACCAGCATCTGCAGAATATGATGCGTGCCCTTGCCGTATTGAGGGCAGGCGGGGAAGTCGGTCTGGATACACTACTTACTTCGGAATCAAGTCTTTTCGATGCTAATTCAGCCATCATTGCCATCACGACATCCGATAGCCACGGAATTGCGGTGCCGCTGCGGCGTATTGTGAACCGCGGAGCGTTCGTAATCTCAGTTTTACTGGATTCGGCGAGTTTTGGCGGACAGGCAGATGCCAGCTTAGCATACCGCGCTCTAAACTCCAGCGGTGTCAGCGTTTATATTATCAGGAAAGGAATGGATATACCCAGGGCACTGGACAGCCGGTCGTCTGCGGCCCGCCCGTACCATAGTGGAGACAGGATACAGAAATGGATAGCAGCAACATAGAAACAGGCAAGAAACCTGTGAAAACAGAGGAGGCAAAGGCTTCTCTGGTATTAATCAGAAGGCTGGCGTCATGGCTGGGGGACCGCCATGAGTGGCTGAATATGGCGTTGCTTTTTATTGTCCTTGAGATTACGGTGCTTTCCATCGAGCGGGCCAGATGGATTACGCCCCAGCCGTCTTTGACGGTGGTACTGGTGCTGTCTATACTCACTGTCTGGCTGCTTATCAGGAGTAGAATTCCCGCTGTTGCCGTACATATTTTGACGCTGGCTATCGGAATCCTGGTAACGCTGTGGCAGGCTTACGCCATGCTGCCCGCGCTCGGTATTTCCTTGCAGATACAACGGCTGTTTTCGGCTTTACTGTCACCCGGACAGGTCGGTGGACTAAATATCCCCTTTGCCGTTTTTCTCGGCTTCCTGGTATGGATAGCCGCATATGTATCGGCATGGTATTTACTTAGGAGGCAAAATGTCTGGGTGGGCGTTTCTCTAAGCACCATAATAATAATGGTTAACCTGAGTAACCTTACCGATAGATATTACTATTTCTTCGGTCTCTTTATCGTCGCGGCGGTGCTTCTGGTAGCGCAAAACCGGGTCGTCAAACGCTATAAATCGTCAGGGCATTTTTCGGGCTATTTAAAGAGAGGCTGGGTTCTGTTTACGGCATCTCTGCTCTGTGTCGTTATACTGGCGGGCTCTGCCGCCTGGGCATCACCGGAGGTTCGAATCCCTCAACTGGAAACGGCAATAGCCACCAGGATGCTCTGGAAACAGGACTTCGGGAAGTCACAGTTGAATCCGTTCAATACCGTACCGGCAAAGCAGGTACAGAGCACTACCACCACGCGGGAGGCGCTGACTTTTGGAAAGAAATGGAACGATGGAGAGGAAATTCGGTTTATAATAAATGCCGACCAGCCGTATTACTGGCGAGTCAAGATATATGATACTTACACGTCCAAAGGCTGGGTAAACAGCCCGACGGAAAGGTATTTGCAGAAGCAGGATAAGCCTCTAGGTGGGGTGGCCGATCCCAATGCGATAACGTACACGGTAACTACCAATGCGAATTCCGATGTCCTTCTTACGGCGGGAGGGTTTGTTCAGGCCGATACTCCGGCCCTGCTGCATGTCGGTGCCGGAGGATATGTCGTCTCCGCGACAACACCGCGCCTTCTCCATACGGGAGAAAGCTATACGGTTGTTTCCGGGGTCTCATTAACGGCATCTGACCGACTGGCCGGGGCCGGCGCTGAATATCCTGATTCCGTAACGGATGAATACTTCCATTTACCCTCTGATTTCCCTGCGAGTATCAGACAATTAACTAATCGTATTACCAGAGATAAGAACTCTCCGTATGAAAAGGTGGTGGCGATTAATGACTATCTCTCCCGTTTCCCCTATGAAAACGAGATTGAAGCGCCTCCGTCCGGCACGGATGGCGTGGCGCATTTCCTCTATACGCAGGAATCCGGTTTTTGTCTCTATTTCGCCTCGGCCATGGCGGTAATGCTTCGTGCTGCCGACGTACCTTCGAGACTTGTAGTCGGGTATCTGCCCGGAGAGCCGGGCGATGTAGACGGTCAGTATATTCTGCGGGATAAGCATTATCACGCCTGGGCGCAGGCATACTTTCCGGGATACGGATGGGTGGACTTGGAAACAACGCCACGGGCTGATATTGCGGTATCTGTCTCGACACCATGGGTATCCGACCGTATCGCCGGGGAGTGGTCGCAATGGGATTCATATCAGGTCTGGGGTGCGGCATGGAGTCTTGGGCTGATGGGTGATGTGCCGGTAGATACGGAAAGCCTTAAACCGCCTTGGGAAAGAGGACGCTGGCCTTTCGCCGGTGTCATTGCTAAAATGCTCCTGGCGATTATCATTGCCGGCCTGGTTCTGGGTGTGGCGGCATCTGCTTTAATGATGCGCAGGTCTGTGTTTTATAGTGGACTATGGCGTGTAGACAGATCAAACTATGCCCCTACCGTATATAACAAGATGTGCAGCCTCGGTTCGCTGGTAGGTCTGGGACCCAGGGAGCAGCAAACGCCCCTGGAATACGCCAACGAGCTGGCTGCTGAGTTTCCCCAACAGGCGGAAGCCGTACGCAGCATCACACAGGCTTATTTGGAGAACCAGTACGGGCACAGGAGTGGTAAACTGGACCTCTTCGAAGAGGCAGAACTGCTGAAGGCGCGGTGCAGCGTGTTTGATAAGCTTCTGGAACGCTTGACCTTTATCAATAAACTGCTCTACAGGTGGAAGTAACCAGCGTACATCAATAAAGGTATTTGTGCCTGTATAGTTGACAAACTCCTATCTTCACCAACTTCGGCCATTTTCTTCATTGCCGGTTATTGTTGTATAATTACGGGACGGCTGTTTCCCCACATAACAAAATGATATGGAACCTGGGGATACGCGAAAAAGTAGCGATAAGTGATTAAGGAGGAGTAAAAACATGGCTGAAAACAAATATGATAAATACTTTTTGAAATACGACCCCCCGCCCGGCTTCAATTTTGTCATGGGGCCGATTATTCAGCGTATGGACACCCGGACTATCCAGGGCAGCAACTTCTATTTTATTCACTGGGTGCTTCCCCACGAAACGCCGCATATGAAGGTGGGGCATCCGCCGCACATACACAGCGAGGCCGAGCTTTTGATACACATCGGCACCAACCCGGACGACCCCAACGACCTCGGGGCGGAGGTGGAACTTTACATGGGACCGGAGCTGGAACGTCATGTCATCACGGAGACAACCGTGGTCTTTATTCCACCCAACTTTATCCACGCCCCGTGGAATCCGCTCAAGACCTACCGACCCTGGATTTTCATAGAAATCAACCAGGGCCTGCGCCATACCGAAAAGTTCTATCCGCAGCTCATCACCAAGGAACACCGGGCTCTTCTGGACTGGACTTTCTGGCACGATGAAAACATGAGCGAAGGCTACAGTAATATGGTCGTTCCGGAGGGAGGGAAGGATACCCGACAGTTAAAGTAGGAAACCGTAAAACTACGGAGTTTCTTAATTATCCTTATATATCCGGCACAACGTTCCTCTGGTCCTTACCGAGCCGCAGATAGGCTCCCGCGGCGGATCGCCGGTCAGAACGACGTTGACATTAGAGTCAAAGCAGCCGTGTTCCGGCGCCGGTTTTTCCGGGAACCACCAGCCGTGCGGGGCATGGACAACTTCAGGGTGGACGTCGGTGGTGAGGTTCGCCTTGAACCTGACTCTCTCTCCCCTGACCTGCGGCGTCTCCAGCCATACCCGGTCGCCTGCCGTAATGCCGGCTTTTTTGGCGGTATCCGGGTGTATGTCGATAAGCGGCTCCGGCATCCGCTTTCTCAGTCCTGGTATCTGGCGTCCCTCTGTGTTGAAAAAGCTGATGTTTCTGCCTCCGGTAATCAGTATCAAGGGGTACTCGGGTAGGAGTTCCGGGGTGCTGACCGGGCTTTCCGGCGGCTCGTGAAAGGTAGGCAGGGGGTCGTAGCCGTTGTCCTTAAGTCGCGTCGAGTAAAGCTCTACCTTGCCCGTCGGCGTTGTGAAACCGTTTTCGGTATATTTCCGGTATCTCATCGGCTCTATAATATAGCCCTTCTTCTGGATGTCATGATAGGTCATGCCCATGCTTGCGACCATGGCGTTGTTCAGTTCATCGGTGTCCTTCCATGGCATGGGTATCCGGTCCGGCCAGTGTATTCTCTTTTGCATCTCCAGGAGGATTTTCCTGTCGTCCCAGCAATCATAAAGCGGCTCGATGGCCTTCTGCCCGGCGGCGATATAGTTGGTGTACATGAGATTGGGGAAATCGCCCATGTCATCCTTCTCCATCCATGTCGACGCCGGAAGAACGAAATCGGCCAGTTCCGCCGTGGGCTGCATAAAGAAATCGGCCACCACCAGCAGTTCCAGGTTCTGTAGCGCCCGCCACATCTTCTTACTGTCCTGCATGTTCACCACGGGATTGCCGGTGGTGCAGTAGATGGCTTTGAGGGTATAGGGGCTTTCACCGAGCATGGCGTCGACGGCCAGGGCGCAGTGCACGAATCCCTCCTGTCTCTCCGGCCCCGCCGGCATGGGAAATTCCTTGCCGCCGAGGCGCTTCTCCCGGATAGTCCGGGGAACATCAAACTTATTGCAGGGATGGGAAAAACCTTCCGGGAGCACCCGGAACAGGTTGCCGCCTTTCACATCGAGGTTTCCGGTCAGCGCGATAAGTATGGCAAAAGCACGGTCGGTCTGGGTGGAATTGATGTTATGCTCCACGCCGATGCGATGGTGCAGGACGGCCGGTTTGGTGGCGGCGTAGAGCCTGGCTGCCTCCTTGATGCTATCGACCGGAAGCCAGGTAATCTCGGCGACCTTTTCAGGAGGGAATGCCTGGATGTGCTCTTTCAACTCCTCGAACCCGTAACACCATTTTTCAAGGAACTCTTTATCGTAAAGCCCATCATTTATAATGATATTTACCATGCCCAGGGCCAGGGCTACATCGGTGCCGGGCCTAACCTGCAGCCAGATATCGGCCATGGCGGCCAGTGTGGTACGGCGGGGATCGATAACGATTAATTTAGCCCCCCTCTTTTTCTTTGCCTGCACTATCTCCTCGCCCCGCGGCGGATGCGAATTTGTGGGATTGCCGCCCCAGACCATAATGCAGTCGGCATTCGGGTAGTCCGGCCCTATCTCCATCATGGTGGTCATTATTCCGTAGGTGGACGTCTCGGCTACGGTGGAGGGGGCGAAGCAGATGTGGTTATCGACGCTTATCCGGTTGGGCGTGCCCAGCATCAAGCAAAACAGGCGGGCGACATTGTTTCCCGTCCGGGGGCCGGTGCCGGTCATAACGGCAATCGATTCCGCCCCGTACTTGGCCTGGATATCGGTCAGTTTTTCCGCTATAGCGTCCAGCGCTTCATCCCAGGAGACTCTCTGCCATTTTCCCTCCCCCTTCTGCCCGGTACTCCGCAAAGGGTATTTCAGGCGGTCGGGGTGATAGAGAAGCTCGGGCTGTGCCTGGCCTTTTACACAGATAAAACCGTGGTTCATGGGGTGATCGGGGTCGCCGGTTACCCTGGTGACTTTCCCGTCCTCTACATGTACCAGCACTCCGCAGTTGCAGTGGCATGCCTGGCAGATACTCCTGACTACTTTCTCCACGTTCACCTCTTTTTCTGAAGCGCGATAGCGCAACATCCGGGCATGACTATATAAGGTATATATTATTCATCAATCTCAGCCAGGACGCGGACGATCCCGGGTACGGCGTAGGTGGTAGCGTGTGGACGGGCATTACAGCAGGTCTTGACGATCAATTTGCCGTCGCAATACTCATCGGCTAACTGTTTCATGATTTTTGCCAATCGGGGATAGGCCTTTTCGGTCAGGGCGGCGGTGCCGTAGCTGTCCTGGTGGGTATCCATACCGCACAGCCAGTAAATCATCTCCGGCTTGAACTCCTTGATTCTGTCCGGGACTTCCCTGGTAACGTTCGCGATTTCCTCGTCGTCGTTGGAGCCGTGGGGGAAACAGAACTTCGTCTCGCTTTCCAGCCTGTCGTCATCACTGTAAACCCACGTAAAACTGTCGCAGAAACAGATGTGCAGTACATCATCGTCGTTTTGATAAAGGTCTCTAACGCCGTCGGCATGATGGGTATCGGTATCCACGATAGCGAACCTTTTACCCAGCGATTTCGCCCGCGCGTGTGGGATACCGAGCCCGATGACGCTGAAATAGCAGCCTCCCCAGGCATTGTCGCGGTGGGCGTGGTGGCCGCCCACCCCGGCGATAACCAGGGCGTTATCTATCTCCCCGGTCAGTACTTTTTCGGTCGCTCCTATCATACCGCCGACCGAATACAGCGAGACATTCCACCATTGTGTCCGTTTGACCTGGTCTATCCATTCCTGGCTGTGGAGTCGGGCAATCTGCTCTTCCGTAGCCCGCTGCGATTCGTACCAGGTCACGTTAGGCCTGGTGAACAGTCCCTCTTTCCCTATGCTTTGAAACCCCTCCTCGACGCCCATGGCCAGGCTGCTGTAGGCTTCCTTTCCGCAAACATCGTGATAAAAGACTCCGGTCCTTTTCATATCGACACCTCTTCATAATAGAGATATATACCCCGGTCAGGTTATTACATTCTAACCTGCTTTCTGGCTTCCTGCCAAATCAATAGCTAATTTCTCGGCAGTGCCATTGTTATTGCCGCCTTTATCAGTATCGCTTCCATCGTGACCTCGTTCTTTACCGGTAAGAAGAGAGGCCCCGGTAGCTCATAAGCAACTATTAAAACTTTCTAGTACCGGATATCTCTGAAAGCGATGGGCCGTACTGCTTGGCTCTTCGCTTCACCGACCACCGGCCTCTGAAGCTATACTGACAGTTATAACGAGCTATGAATTCGTATCACTATTGGGGGAAAGTCATTTCAGTTGAGTGCATATTAGGCTTAAATACATATACAAATTAGGTGTATTGACGGAAGCC
Source organism: uncultured Dehalococcoidaceae bacterium (assembly GCA_964475175.1). Taxonomy (GTDB): domain Bacteria; phylum Chloroflexota; class Dehalococcoidia; order Dehalococcoidales; family RBG-16-60-22; genus CAYYVO01. Next base: position 10,301 of record CAYYVO010000035.1, read on the forward strand.
GAATATAAGATAGGATGATATATTGAATATAAAGAATAACGAAGGAGGAAACTGAAATGAGCTGGCAGATTATAGTTGCCCTCGTTATAGCGATACCGGTTATCCTCTTTCCCGTTGCTTTCGTCTGGTATCTCAACTTTGGGGGTGTGTATACGGCCCTAAAAGAGGCCAGGGCCAGGAGGATTGAGAAAAAGAAAAAGAAAATCGAAGCAACAAACAAGCTATTATCTTGATTAGATATTGAACGGAATATTATGGAAGGAAATCAGCAGTAATGCCAACAGAGTTGATAATAGCACTGGCAATAGCGATACCGATAATTCTCTTCCCGGTTGCTTTCATATGGTTTCTGAACATCAGCGGGCTATGGACGGTATGGAGGGAGAGCCGGGCAAGGGAGAAAAGGCGAGCTAAAGCCCGTAAAGAGGCCCTGGTAAAAGTTACCAAGTAATAAGAGACGAATTAGCTTGAAATATTAAATTCAAAGGCAGCGTCGTCAGATTGTACGTTGCCGTCTCCTCTTAATTCCTCAACAACCATTTCGACACAGGTAGAGATAGCCTTGTCTACTTCAGGCGTGCACTGTTCCCCGAAGGACACCACATTTTTTGCTTCAATAGCGAAGAGAGTGATTTGTTCAGGAAGTGGCAAACCAAGTTTTTTACCAAGTTCAAGGGCAGTGGCGAGATTGATATCATGGGGACTGCCGGCATGACGGCTGTTAGCCAGCATGTCCATTTCGAG
>CAYYVO010000036.1:0-7276 GCA_964475175.1 uncultured Dehalococcoidaceae bacterium
GGCTTGGTCATTATTTCCGGAGATTGACTATCATCCGGCTGAGTCCGGGAACGCTTGGTAACCATATTATTACCCCCCTTTATCCGGCCATTTTGAGGCCTATATTCTATCATTATTTGCGATAATATTAAAGATACCAAGGGTATAACGGTTTCCTTACGTAAGTTGGAGTATAATCAACAGGAAGAAACTATATTAAGGCATTTCAATAAGAGGGATCCTAAAATATCGTTTGGGCGTATTAGTTTACGGCAGCTTTACCGTTATCTTTATTAATAATACTCTTAATATATTTGCTTTACAATATATCCTATATAAAATTTTTATATCATAATAATTACCGGTGTTTAAACATAGTCTTCAAAAGAACTGTTTCGTTGTCTATCGTGGTTTTGATTCCTCCGGTTCTTCTCTATAACTTTGATTTATTTTTTATAGTGTTCACGATGTCCCCTGAGGTGCTTGCCATTGACCACAAATGGCTTTATCCAGGATACCTTGCGTTTGCCCCAGGCAAACCAGCCGCTGGCCCAGAAACGCCAGATTAAAATTATAACGACGAATAATATTAATCCCAGTATTGCGAAATATCCCCAGCGAAAGGACAACTCCGGCATGTATACAAAGTTCATGCCGTATATGCCAACCAGAAGTGTCAGCGGCATGAAAATGGTGGCGACAATGGAAAGTACGCGCATCGTTTCGTTTTGGCGGTTGGCCACCGATGAGAGGTAAGTGGCCAAGGCATTGTCTGCCCGGTCACGGATTGTCTGGTTAAGGTCTTCGATACGGACAATGTGGTCGTATATATCACGGTAGAAAATTTGAGCGTTGGATTTTATCAGAGGAAACTCACCGCGACTCAGCCGGTTCAACACCTCCCGCTGCGGTGACATAACGCGGTGCACTCTCATCGTCGAGCGTTTGAGCTTCATAATGCCATCCAGGGTGGCCGGCTGCGGTTGTTTAATTACTTCTTCTTCAATCACCTCGGCGACATCGGTCATGCGGTCGATGGTAGGCATAACATTATCCGCAAACGTATCGATGATTGCGTGCGCAAGAAAGTCGCCGCCGCGATTCATCAATTGTATGTCTTGTTCTATTATGCGTTGAACGGCGTTTATGCAATATAACGGGGACTTATGGTTGCTGACAACGAAATGCGGGCCGAGGAAAAGCGCTAATTCAGTTGTCTCGACGATATCCGATTCGGTGATATGATTTACACCATGCACAACGATGAAGATGTAGTCGTGGAAATCGTCAATCTTCGGCGGGTGAATATTGGGGCTGAGGCAATCCTCTACGGCAAGATGATGGAAGCCGATCATTTGTTCCAGTAAATTACCGTCTTCTTCTGTAGTCTCGGAGACATCTGCCCAGAGAAGTCCCTGTTTGGCCTTATAAGCTTTGACGATATCTTCCGCCGTCAAGTCTTTCTGCAGGTTGCCGTCCGGGGTCATATAATACGCTTTTACCGGCATGTTACACCTCCCGGCAATCTATTACTTTTACCCATGATTATATTGCAACCAGTGGGAGAATACCAGATGTAAAAAGAGGAATTATAATAAAGTCGGTGAAGTTATACTGGAGAAATTACATGTGGGTGGGGGGAGAGACTATTGGTGAAATAGTTACAACAATGGTGAGCCGCGGAGGACTCGAACCTCCAACCGGCTGATTAAGAGTCAGCTGCTCTGCCAGTTGAGCTAGCGGCCCGCACCATGTCTGCTGTTCAACATTTTAACATCATGCAATATATCGTGGCAAGGGGAGTAAATAAATTTGCTTTTGTAAACAAGGCGAAAAGAAAGCTCTTCCGTTTGTAAGTTTGGAAGAGCTTTAAATACCGCTTTATCTTATTAGTGGCCGGATGATAATATCAATTTTTCATATGCTCTGTTATTCTGATGTTTTGCACCGGAGCCCATACATCACCGTCAGCGGTGATAATATCTTTTGAACTGACGACGTCCATTTCCGGGTGATCCAAGCGGAATTTCTTCATGGCTTCATCATGCTTATGAGCGCCGTCTTTCTGGCTGGTCCAGGGGCCTTTTTCATCATCCTTTTTTCTCTTTTTAATCCAGAATATCAACATTTCATCATTCCTATCTCTTAAGACTTACTTCTATTCGCTTTATTAGCTCATCAGACCCGAAAGGTTCGGTAAGATAGTTTTCCGAACCAAGGTTAAGCCCCCGGACGGTATTGTCACCGGTGTCCCAGGTACTGAGCATCATGATGGGGCTTTGAGTCCACTGCCGGATCTCGAGGCATGTCCCGACACCGTCGAGGGTAGGCATCATAACATCAATAATGATAAATTCCGGGTTCTCTAAATCCAGCAAGTCTTTAAGGTTATCATCGGTATGCTTAGTATTAACAACCTCGAACGCATTACCGTTAAGCTCTTTCTGCAGGAAGCCAAGCAATACCGGGTCCCGGGTAACCGTAAGTACTTTCATTTTCTTTACTGCCATATTAGCCTCCTAAGTCGGTTACTGTTTTGCTGATATAAGACTAACATCGCGATGATAAACAGGTCATAAAAGCGGATATATATAAGGTAAACATTTCATTAAGGTTGAAACTGGTAGGGTAGATTCACAGGATTTACCTTTCAGAAGCTTAAGATAGTAGACATAAAGTAAGAAGGCACCGGCTAAACCGGTGCCTTCTTGTACACTTTTATGGCGGCTGACGAGGTTATTGGTTATTTCTGAAGTTTTTCAGAATGGTATTTACGGGTGAGCATTATTTCCAGGAAGATGATGGGTTTGGGTAGCACTTTAAAGTTCAGCGGGCCGTGGGGTAATCCCTTGGAGACGGATACAATGGTGGGAGAGTCGATAACATGCTTCTCCTGTTCTTCGCCCAGGCAAATCTCTACCACCGCCCCGCCGAAATCGCGCACGTCCATGGGATTGGTACCGAGGAAACAAAGCAGCTGTTGAAAATCACTGTGGAAATGGGGCTCTTTGAGCATAAGCTCCGGCTTGTAGATAACATGGTGTGTCAGAATGCAGTCGGCATCCATTTCATCGCCGTTAGCGGATAGCCCCTCAAGCTGATGGTGTGTCTTGAAAGCATCTCTCAATACATGTTTACCGTATTTTGTTTCAGCCATTATTTCCCTCCTTAATATATTAACTGAGAAATAACAAACTACCGTTGAAATTTTATGGTTTCTTTTCCTTATCCGGCGGCGGTCCAGGCCGCCATATACGGGTCAGCGAAACTTCCAGAAAGACAAGGGGTCTATCCACCTTCTTGAATACGATAGGGCAGTGCAGCAGTCCCGGTGGCAGGGTAACGACTGCTGTGGTGGTAATGGCGTGAGTTTCGCCTTCCTCTCCCAGGGTAATCTCTATCTCCGCCCCGAGGTCGGTAATATCCAAAGGATTGCCGCCGATGAAGCAAAGCATCTCGGGGAAATCGTGGGAATGGGGACGGTCGAAGGACATCGGTTTGGAGATGCAGTGATACCCCATACTGCAGTCCGCATCAAGTTCGCCGTCATGCGCCACGATAGATTTACCGGTGTAATGGGGTATGTCTCTGATAAGTTTATCCGTGAGTATGAGGTCCCCGTATTTTGTATCGGTCACTAAAATTCTCCTTCGTTTAGTTTACTTCCCCTTTATGCCCGGCAGGGCGGAATTCCGGTTTGATTCTGTTGTGTCCTTGCCAGTCACGGGGTGGGGGTAATGGAAGGGGAAGATATATCCGGACACGAACCGGGGGTCTGAGGCATCAGGCGGGATATCGGGGTCAGGCGCTTTAAAGTCCATGATTGACTTGCCGATGGCCTCCGGCGGTATCCAGGCATCTCCGGGGATGCTGATATTGCACGGGATAATCCAGTCGATTTTCAGGAACTTCCAAACACCGTCCTGCTTGATGTATTCGATTTCATAGATACCGCCGACTATCGAACCGCGGAACTTATCCTCGTTAGGTACCGGTATGTTCACGCCACCGAAGGAGTACCAGCGTCCTTTAGCGCGTTCGCCGTTCTCATCGACGTCGACAACGCCGGCGATAGGCATTACCTGGTGGAGGAAGCCGGGCGGTGGCTCGGGGCGGTCGGAACCAACGCCGAAGTAGCGCCGGACACCCTCCTTGCCGAGCCAGGTGCCTTCCAGCCAGTGCAGAGAGACATCGGGGTGGTCGGCAAAGCAGTCGACTATCTCATTGCGCATCATGTGCTGTACATAGTAGCTGTAGACCCGCTGTAGCCTCTTGACCTCATTGATATCGTCCAGAATACCCGCTTTCTTTTCCAGAGCGATGATCCTGGCCTCCATTTCTTCTAAGTTCATAAGTACTCCGTTTCAGATTATTATTTGAACCTTGCCGCTTCTTTAACAATAACGAGGATACTATTTCGGCGGGTGTACCTGATTTTACCCCTTGGCCGAACGCATAATCAACAGCGAGTGCCAGGAAAAAAAGACAAACAAAAAGGGGAGCCGTTAAGGCTCCCCAGATAAACATGAGGGTTATTTATGATTATGCTGAAGCCATGTGATAGCCAACGCCGGGAATCGTCTGGATGTACTTGGGATTCTTGGGGTCTGGCTCAAGTTTACGGCGCAGCCGCCCCACAAAGACGCGCAGGTACTCTTTTTCCGATGAGTATTCATTACCCCATACGCTCTGCAGAAGCATATTGTGGGTCAGGACCTTATCACAGTTAATGGCCAGGTGCTGCAGCAGGGAGTATTCGGTGGGGGTTAGCGTTACCTCCTGTCCGTCCACCATTACGCGCCTCTTCGCAAAGTTGATATCCATGCCGTCGCAGGTAAAGTTAGTCTGGGTGGGTACGGCGGTAACATCGCCGCGGTGGCGGAAAGCTGTCTTGATTCTCGCCATCAGTTCGGCAATGCCGAAGGGCTTCGTCAGATAATCGTCGGCGCCCAGCTCAAGACACTTTACTTTATCGTTTTCATCACCGCGGGCACTGAGGATGATAATAGGCACCTCCGACCACTCCCGTATGCGGCGGCATACTTCCACGCCGTCGACCTTGGGCATCATCAGGTCCAGTATTATCAGGTCGATAAAGTCCCGCTGTACCGCCTCCAGTGATTCCTCCCCGTTGGCGGCGCTGATTACTTCATACCCCCGCGCCTTGAGGTTGGTGCTGAGTAACCTCAATATGGCCGGGTCATCGTCGACGATCAAAATACGTTTTTTATCCATGGCTCTAGCCCCCTTTATTTCACCGGCAGACTGAAGCTGAATTTAGCGCCTCTGGACGGTTCGCTTTCTACCCAGATTTTGCCGTCATGCGCCTCTATAATACCGCGGCAGATAGCCAGCCCCAGTCCGGTTCCCTTTCTTTTCCCCTCTTTATAACCGTTTCCCTGAAAGAAACGCTCGAATATTTTATATTTCAGTTCCGGAGGAACACCTACACCTTCATCGCCCACGCTTACCACCACTTCTTGACCGTTAACATGGGCCTCGATAGTGATGCTGGTGTTTTCCTCGGAATACTTCACGGCATTTTCCACAAGATTGGTGAGGACTTCACCGATACGCACGTCATCCATATGAACTGCAGGCACATCATCGGGAATTTTGATATTAAGGTGATGCCTGGCGGTTAATTTCTCCAGTCTGTCCTTTATAGAGGTGATTACTTTAACGAGTTTATGTGGTTTTTTCTTGATCTCCAGTGCTTCGGCTTCGAGGCGTGACATCATGAGCAGGTCTTCAACGAGGTGAGTAAGTGTATCGGCATCTTTATCGATGGATGCCAGGAAGTCCCGCCGCGTCTGCTCGTCGAATATAACATCCGGCTGCAGGAGACTGTTGGCCGAGCCCTTGATGACGGCGAGGGGTGTGCGGAGCTCGTGTGATACATTGGCCAGAAACTCGGTACGCATAATATCAAGTTCCCTGAGAGCTTTAGCGCTGGATGCTTCTTCATACAGCTGGGCGTTTCTCACGGCTATGGCTATCTCACGCCCGATGCCGATAAGCAGGTCGATATTATTAGAGCTGAAATAGTGTACGAAGCTGGTTGCAACCCCCAGGACACCGATACTTTTCCCCAATATGGCAAGCGGCACCCCGGCAAAAGACCGGTAGCCCCCGCGACTTAAGAAATCGAGGTCGGGTTTTATCTCTTTGGTCATATCTTCGATGATAACGGGCCTGGCCTCTTCAAAGATGCGGCGGAGAACGGTGTTCCCTTTATTAATTTCCTTTGGCATAGCATCGGATACTCTCCGTGATAGACCGTAAAGACCCATAAGAGGGAGTCGTTCGTTATCATTGATATAGACAAAGCCTGCCTCCAGTCCGGTAGACTGGGCTACTTCGACAAGCGCTAAATCGATGATGTTTTGCAGGTCGAGAGATTGAGATACGGCCTGCGATACGTTAAGAAGGGTATTGGTAATGTGGTTATGACGTTCAAGTTCTTCCATCAGCTGCCGGTTTTCCATTACCAGGCCTTGTTTTTCCAGACCACGCCCGATAACCGAGAGGAGTGTCTCCGGGTCCAGCGGTTTTTCCAGATACGCAAAAGCGCCGCTGTTAAGCGATTGCATGGCATTCTGTACCGATGAGTGACCCGTAAGCATTATGGCGATGATTTCCGGATGTATCTGAATAATCTTGGAAAGAAGATCGGTGCCATCGGCATCAGGCAGACTTATATCCAAAATGGCGATATTGTAGAAACTTTCTTCAAGCCGCGAGATTGCATCGCTGGCGGAAGAAGCCGTTTCAACTTTATAACCCTTGCTGCCCAGGATACTCTTGATAATACCCAGGAAATCAAGGTCATCATCGACTACCAGTATGCTTTCACTTGCTTTCATTAGCTCTCCTGGAGCGGCGTGATTTTCTGGCTACTTTCTGGGCTATTTCGGCGGCTTTGGCCGGATCGAAAGGTTTGTATAAACAGGTAATAGCCGAGGCTTCCTGAGCCTTATCGAGGGCGTCTTTAACCTCGTTTCGGAATCCTGTCATCATAATCGTAAGGATATCCGGGTTGATGTCTTTCAGCCTGAGAAGTGTCTCCAGGCCGTCGATATTAGGCAGTTTCACGTCGATAAAGGCCATCTGGCAGGTCGTTTCCTTGGCTATCCCGACTGCCTCTTCACCGCTGCCGGCTGTCAGCACCTCGTGACCCTGTGATTTCAACACTTCCGTCAGTGTCTGGCAGATATCCGCATCATCATCAATTACCAGAATCGGCTGGCTGGAGGCGGCATCGTTTATAAGCTCGATAAGCTTGTCTATTCTTATT
>CAYYVO010000036.1:7286-11011 GCA_964475175.1 uncultured Dehalococcoidaceae bacterium
GAATAGGCCGTCATTAATATTATTGGAGCTTCGGGATGCAGTTTTTTAATTTCCCGGAATGCGTCCACGCCGTTCATTTCCGGCATGACTATGTCCATTATTGTAACGTCATAGTCATGTACTTTAAACTTATCAACAGCAGATATACCATTATCCGCTGTTTCCACACAATAACCCCGCCGCTTTAAAATCATGGCAAACGTGTCTAGTAAGTCCTCGTTGTCATCGACGACGAGGATAGTGGGTTCATCACTCATGCGGGTTTACCTCCTTTTATCTAACGGCAACTTTACGATAAACGTTGTACCCTGACCTGTCTGGCTGGCTACCTCAATCTTGCCTCCATTCTGCTCTACGAGTCTCCTGCTTATAGGCAGTCCCAGGCCTATTCCTTTGGGCTTGGTGGTAAAGAGAGGCTCGAAAATATTCTCAATATTATCTTCCGGTATACCGCAGCCGTTGTCTTTGAACTGTACCCAGGCGAAGCCGCCTTCCAAACCGGCCTCGATATTCAGTTCTCCTTTTTTACCGTTAAAGGCCTGGACGGCGTTGGAGATGATATTCGTGAAAACTCGACCTATTTGCTCGGCGTCGGTATGGATATGCAGGGAATTACTATTCAGATTGGTGTTTACCGTTGCGTACTTGGGTAGGGTCACCCAGGATAGGCTTTCCCTGATAAGATTGTTGAGCTCGATTTTACTCTGTGACGGCGGAGTAATGCGGGTAAAATCCAGCAGGTCGGTGACGATTTTATTGGCGATGTCAATCTGTTTATCCAGTACCTTCAATGTGTTAGATGACTCTTCATCGCCGTTTTCGGGGAGGTTCATATTAAGCAGGTAGGCGCAGTTCCTTATCACATTCAAGGGATTGCGGAGCTCATGGCCTACTCCGGAGGCCAGTTCTCCGACGGCGGCAAGCCTCTCGGAGCGTATGAGCTTCTCTTGAACGGTTTCCAGGTCACTTGTGCGTTTATCGACCTCATCTTCCAGCTGTTCATAATATCCCTGGAGTGAAAGCTCCAGTTCCATCTGGCGTATGGCACCGCCGATTCTCTCGACAAGTGTCTTGGTCAGATGATTTCTTTTCTTTAAATATGGATTATCCCGGGTGGAGTATATTTCTACCAGGCCCAGTATCTCGCCGCCCGCTACCAGGTCTTCCGTTATTTTACTGGAAGATTTCTGGAAATCAGGACTCTGGAAGACGGTATCGCGGAAGGTGATTCTGACCTTGGTTTCTTCAGGGTCCTGCATGGCATGAGGTATCAGATTAATCACCTTTAGCAGGAATGCTTCGACGGAGTTGCTTTCTTCCGTAGCTTTCCCTATGTCATACAGGCACTTCATCTCTTTCATCCTCTGGCGGTGCTGCTGTTCGCTTTTCTGCAGCATGGCGACAACGGCACCGACGGCGCTGAGGATGATGACGAAAGCTGTTGGCTTGAACATGGCATTAGGGTAGGTATCTATAAGGATGGCATGAGGCAGGAGAATTAACATGGCTATCAGGGCGGTGAGTACCGCCGGTATCACACCGAGCACATAGGCCGCGTAGACCACCGGCGCAAAGAACACCAGGCCCAGGAAATCAATACCATAGAGGTCATGAAGATTGTTGAGGGAGTTCCCAAAATCAACCCACCCGACCATACCGCTGATGACGGGCAGGTAATAAAATATTGAGCATGCTAACACAATGGCGATTATGTACCTCAGGTGTATATTAGCCCAAAGAGATTTCTTATTGGTTTTGTGTTTCATCCTGGGTCTCCCTAGTCGTATCCAGGGTACGATTTTTGTGTTTAACATAGCTCTTTTTTTACACTAGACATTACAGGCATATATATAATAGTTGCCCCGCATTTTCAGGCTACTACCGTAACATCCTAGTGACAACCATGATAACCCCCTTTTTTATCGGGGTATTCCCCCAGTCCCTTTGGCGGGAGCCTGCATAGGAAATCTGGGGGATATTTCCCGGCTAATGTCCTTCCCGCATTATTTCTTTTAACTCATTGATATCACTTATAATTTCGCTAGCCGAAACATCGGGAAGAGATTCTATCAGGCCGGCCAGAGGATTTTCTTCCACCTCATTATCAACAAACAGGCTGCTAAACGAATCATCTTCGGTTTTTGGTTTTTCTTCTTTTACTTCTTCTTTCGGCTCTTCCTCTGGGGCGGCGGTATCAGTGTCCAGACCGGAGCTTTCCTCTCCCGCTAGCGCATCGTTTTCGTTTTTTAACTCTACCATTTTAACTTCTTCTTTATTTTCCTCCAGTAGATTGCCGTCAATAATTTCCTCTCCTAATTCCGTATCTTCCATGTCACCAGCCGAATCCAGCGATAGCTCCTCTAAAGGTCCGTGAGGTCCAGGCCGTCCCTCTTCATCTGTGGCTAAATCGGACGGGATTTGCGATTCCTCGCCTCCTTTTTCCGGGCTCTCGTCACCGGTAGTCTGCTCTTCTTCATCTACTGCCTGTGCCTTCTCGACTTTGTCTTTTTCACCTTTCTCCTTGGATTTGCCCAGTTTTATACCTTTAAAACGCATTTTAGACCTCCTTAACAGCAGGCTCTCCTGTACCTGCTATTTGTGTCCTCATGTAATTAACGGAAATAACCTTCCCGGTATGCCTTGGATAATATGGCGTAAACTTCATAAAAGTTGGTTTTGCCTTGTTCGTGAATACGCCTTAAGACATCAGCCCTTTGTCTTAATAATTTATATACCTGCTGTCTCTTTTCTTCCGGGAAACCACGTCTGGGGGCTATTTTATTCTCTAAAAGATAAGAGTTCTGGTTTCCTCGGAAATTGAAGGAGTCATCCAGGGGATTCCAGTTGAAACTTTCAATAAAAGAAAAAGAATCGGCAATGGAATCGTAGTTGACTATTTCATTAATGCTGGTCAGTCGCCTTCCCAGGCCACCTTTGGCCAGGCGGACCTGCTGGCAGATAACGACGAGGTTCAGATTGTCTACATATGTCTTGGGTACGTTAATGGGGTTGCCGGTAACACGCTGAATCAGCTTGGATACCGATGCCGCGTGGAAGGTGCTCATGCAGGCATGGCCGGTCTGCATTGCCTGAAAGGCAACAGAGCCTTCCACACCACGAATCTCACCGACGATTATCACATTGGGCCTCTGTCTCAGAGCGGCCTTGAGCAGGTCGAACATGGATACTTCGGAGGAGTCATCCTTATCAGAACCGCGGGTGACGCCGCGAATCCAGTTATGGTGCGGCACCTGTACCTCCGGAGTATCTTCGATGCTTACTATCTTGGACTCGGGAGGTATAAAAGTGGTAAGCGCATTAAGCAGAGTAGTTTTACCGGAAGCCGTTTCACCGGATACCCAGACGTTCATCCCTTCCTGGAGAATTAGAGAGAGGTAGGCCGCCATTTCATAGTTGAGAGCGCCGAATTGTATAAGCTCCATGATGCTGAGAGGCGTCTCACTGAATTTCCTGATGGTAAAGTTGCTGCCACGTTTGGGGACATCGGTACCGTAGACGATATTACGACGGGAGCCGTCAGGCAAGGTGGCATCACCGCAGGGGTCACGGAAGGTTACCGGATGCTTGATACTCTCCGCAAGCTGGATAATAAATTTGTCCAGGTCGCCATGCTCTCCAAAGCCAATATTTGTCTTGAGTCCACCGAAGAGCTTGTGCTCCACAAAGATATTGCCCAAGCCGGAGCAGGAAATATCCTCTATATT
>CAYYVO010000037.1:0-3819 GCA_964475175.1 uncultured Dehalococcoidaceae bacterium
GCCCCGTACTTGATACGGGGGCGGGAATCCAGTCAACCTAACCTCCCCCTTTTCAAAGGGGGACACGAGGGGGATTTTCAATAAATCTACTGACACCATAAATAGGTGCATTAATATAATAGTAACTTAAAATTCGTTAATATATTTAATCATCGCTTTCTCAAAAGCCAAGGTGGTACAACATAGCCGCTAAAAATTCCTGCTATATCATATCCTTTGCTCAAGAATTCAGTGATTTGTTTTATGAACGTTTCTTTAACTTTTGAAAAACTACTATCAATAAATTCAAACTCATTCTTTTTATTTTGGTTGAAGAAAACACTAGCCCATGTATCTTTATGTCCATCGAAATGAATATAACCGAAAATATACTTCTCTGGGCTCGAAAATCGCTCAGTTTTTAACCTTACAGTCCAATCTCCTTCATCAGCTAGACATGAATTAATAGTATCGAGAGTGGGTCTGCTCATTTTTACCTCCCTAAACCTCCGCCCTCTGCTTATGCCACTCGGTGGCCTGCTCGTAGGCGTAGGCCACCCTTAATAGAGTCTCCTCGTTAAAGTGCCTGCCGATAAGCTGCATGCCCACCGGCAGTCCATCGGCAAAGCCGGCGGGGATGGACATGGCGGGGACGCCAGCGATATTAATGGGCAGGGTGCAGACGTCGCTGAGGTACATAGCTAGCGGGTCGTCCGTCTTCTCCCCTATCTTGAAGGGGACGGTAGGAGAGGTGGGGGTGACCAGGGCATCGTACTTCTCAAAGGCGGAATCGAACTCACGCCGTATCAGGGTGCGCACCTTTTGAGCTTTCAGGTACCAAGCATCGTAATAGCCGGCGGAAAGGGCGTAAGTGCCCAGCATGATGCGCCGCTTGACCTCTGGACCGAAACCACCCTCGCGGGTCTTCTCCATGGACTCCCACATGCTCTTGGCATCGTAAGAAAAGCCGTACTTGACGCCGTTGTAGCGCGCCAGGTTGGCCGATGCCTCGGAGGGGGCGATTATATAGTAGACAGCCAGGGCGTAGGGGGTGTGGGGTAAAGACATCTCCTCGAGGTCGGCTCCGAGTTTTTCCAGCTTTTTAATAGCCGCTTCCATCACATCGGATACTCCCGCCTGCATACCCTCGACGAAATACTCCTTGGGTATGCCGAGCCGGACGCCTTTTAAATCGGGTTTGAGCGACTTCGTATAGTCGGGCACCGGCTCGTGGACAGATGTGGAATCGCGCTTGTCATGTCCGGCGATAGCATTGAGCATCAGGGCGCAGTCGGTAACGTCCTGTGTCAGCGGGCCAATCTGGTCAAGGGAAGATGCAAAGGCCACCAGCCCGTAGCGACTCACCCGCCCGTAAGTGGGCTTCATGCCGACGACGTTGCAGAACCCCGAAGGCTGGCGGATGCTTCCGCCGGTATCCGAGCCCAGGGCGCAGACAGTCTCCCCCGCCGCCACCGCCACCGCCGACCCGCCGCTGGAGCCGCCGGGCACGCGGCCGGTATCCCAGGGATTACAGGTCACGAACAGCGCCGAGTTCTCCGTCGAAGAGCCCATGGCAAACTCATCGAGGTTGGACTTACCTAACGTCACCATATTCTGCGCGTTCACCATCTCGACTACGCTGGCGTCATAAGGAGGGACAAAGTTTTCCAGCATCTTCGATGAGCAGGTAGTTTTTACCCCCCGCGTGCACATGTTGTCCTTGATGACAATCGGGATGCCGGTCAGCGGTGTCGCCTTTCCCGCGGTAATAATTTCATCGGCCTTTTTTGCCTGCTCCAGGGCAAGCTCTTCGGTGACCGTCACCAGGGCATGAACGCTGGTCTCAACCTTTTTAATGCGTTCCAGGTACTTTTTCGTCAACTCTACCGATGATATTTTCTTCTCTTTTAGTAGTTGGCTTGCTTCGTGTACCGTAACCTGCATCTTTAATTTACCTGTCTTTCATCAGTTCCATTGTTTTATCAGACCGGCCAGCTCTTCCGCTTCCATCGTGCTCAGCATCACCGAATAGTCTTTATTGGTCGGTACATATACCACACGGGAGCGGTCGGTTAAAAATACGAGTGCTTTCTCTTCGTTCCGGAGCTTGAACCAGCCGGCAGCATAACCGGGCAGCCCGATGCCGTTGGTTCGCCGCTTCGGTTTATAATCGGTTTCCGAATCTAAATTAATCACCCTTACTTCTTCAGAGACGATATCCGCCCTGGGTATCGACCTCGCATACAGGCCTCCCTTAATACTCAACCCCTCGTCATTCACGACAAAGGTCATATTACGCGAGGAGTGGCCGATGAAGATAAACAGGACGATTATGGCAATGAGAACGATGCTGATAGCCCAGATAAAGATATAAGGCCCCGATGACGCGGGGAAAATGCCAAAGACTCTCTCCATTTTCACTGTAACCTCCCGTAAAAAGTCTATTCCAGCACTGCCCGTACTCTAAAGCAGTCGGCCTCACGCCGCGGTGCATTGGCAAGGATATCGTCCGGCGGGAAGGAAGGCGCCACTTCGTCGTCCCTCATCACGCTCGTCATCTCAACCGACTGCGCGGTGGGCGGTACACCCTCGGTATCCACCTGCTGAAGTATCTCGAAATTTTCCAGCAGGTTGGAAAGCTGCTCGCTGAACCGGGTAATTTCTTCCTCGGTCAGGGCAATCCTGGCCAGGCGGGCAATATGCAGCACTTCTTCACGACTCAGCTTCATGAAAAACCTCCGGAAAACGCTTTTTCTGCGGGTATTTTACGTGATAATTATAGCACCCGCTCTAAGCTACGGGCAACAATACTACACATAAAGTCGCATTCCTACCATAAAGGAGATATAATGTAAATGAACGAATAATACCCGTATAAGGGGTGAAGGAGGCATGATATGGCGGAGAGGGTGATGATATTCATAGACGGAAGCAATCTTTATCATTCTCTAAAAAACTACTTCAACAGGACCGACCTGGATATCGGTAAATTCTGCCGGAAAATCCTGCACAAGCGTCAGTTAATAAGAATCTATTATTATAACGCTAAAGTAGGGCAGAAACAGGAGCCCGATCTTTATAAACAGCAGCAGGCTTTTTTCGATGGAATCAACGCGATACCCTATACCGAGCTGCGACTGGGACGCCTGGTTTATACCAACTGGCCCAGCGTTCCGCCCTACGAGAAAGGCACCGATGTACAGCTGGCTACCGATATGATAACCCATAATTTCAAAAACAATTATGATGTTGCCATCCTCGTTGCCGGGGATAATGATTACGCCGGGGCTGTCCAGGCCGTCAAAGATAATGGGAAGCATGTCGAGGTTGCCTTATTCGGCAAGCAGGGCACTTCACAGCAGCTGAGGTCCGCCGCTGATAACGTGATAACGATTAATTCGCGGCTAGCCAAAGACTGCTGGAAATAGATTAGTTTTTCTATAAAAACCGATGAGGGACAAAGCCAGGGTATCCAGGGGCCGTCTTAACGCGAGATTGTCCTCCGAGCAGGGCACAATCGTTAAGGACTGGGGCGGCAGGCTGCCGGTGGCCCTTATCTACCCCAATTCATATTACCTGGGTATGTCCAACCTTGGTATTCATGCCATCTATAACCTGCTCAACAGCTACCGGAAAGTGGTTTGCGAGCGCGTTTTCCTCGAGGAAGGCGATAAAAAGTCCCCCGCGTCCATAGAATCGGGGCGACCGCTTACCGATTTCGCTGTCCTCGCCTTTTCGTTGTCCTACGAGCTGGACTATTTCAATGCCGTGAATATCCTGAAAACGAGCGGCATCCCTTCATATACAGCGGACCGCGATGAAAGCCACCCGATGGTTATT
>CAYYVO010000037.1:3829-6377 GCA_964475175.1 uncultured Dehalococcoidaceae bacterium
AACCCTATGCCGCTGGCACCGTTCTTCGACTGCCTGTGCATTGGAGAGGGTGAATCTCTTTTGCCCGCCATGCTGTCGGTTCTGTTAGAAAGCATCGGAGATGACCGCAGTCAACTGCTGAAAGCTCTGGCAAAACTGCCGGGCATTTATGTGCCTGCCTTTCCTCCCCAAAAACCCGTAGTCCGTCAGTGGGTAGAGAGTCTCGAGGGTATCCCTACAACTTCGGTTATCCTTACGCCGGATACTGAGCTTGGCGATTTATACCTCATCGAGGTGGAGCGGGGCTGCCAGCGGGGCTGCCGCTTCTGTCTGGTGAACAGCGCCTTTTCCCCGATGCGCTTTCGACCGGTTGAACAGCTGCTCCAGCAGGCCAAAGAGGGACTGCCGAACCGTCGGCGTATAGGACTGGTGGGCCCGGCTGTCTCCGACCATCCCGAAATAAACGAACTGCTAACGGGATTGAACCGGCTGAGAGCTGAGATATCCATCAGCTCGCTCCGTATTACCTCTATATCCGAAGATATCCTCAATGCGCTGGAGACAGGAAAGACGCAGTCTATCGCTGTTGCGCCGGAGGCAGGCTCCCAGCGCCTGCGTGAGGTGATAAACAAAGGCATATCCGAGGATGATATCCTGAAAATGGCCGATATGATTGCCGGGCACCGTTTCAGGCAGCTAAAACTCTACTTTATTATAGGCCTTCCGACAGAAACCGATGACGATATCGATGAAATTGTGAAACTGACCCTGGCGATGAAAGGGAGATTGGACCGGCAGCAGAGCAGCACCCGCATCGTCCTCAACATTGCCCCCCTTGTCCCCAAGGCTGGTACGCCCTTTCAGTGGCTCCCCATGGTGTCCCTGGAGATAGTGAACCGCCGTTTGGCCATGTTAAGGAGCGCCCTGCCCTTAATGGGCATCAAGCTCAATGAGGAAAGTCCCGCCTGGAGCCAGATTCAGGGAGTACTGGCACGCGGCGATGAAAGACTGGCCCCGGCCCTGGCGGGTATGGAAGAAATTTCGCTGGCGGGATGGCGTAAGGCTGTGGAAACACACCAACTTGATATTGATTATTATGTCAATCGGAAATGGGACACCGAAACAAAGCTGCCGTGGTCGGTGATAGACAATGGGATGAAATTAGAGAGGTTGTGCGGGGAGCTGGAGAAGGCGTTGAGAAATTAAATACGATAGCTCTACGCATCTAGTTTTCTTGAAACATCATTGACTTTATAATATCGAAATTGTATATTCAAGCTATAATTATTGAATTAAACATAATACAACGAATTCATAATTAGATAATTATAAATATTTGGGGGCAAATTATGTCTGATAATATCAAGCAATTTGAACGTGGCCCATATTTATCAGCAGCCTTGTTATGTGAAAAAGTACTTGTTGAACAGGATGGGGCAAAATCTGCTATTAGAATTATTGATAGAGTTACTCGGACAGCAATCGGTCCAAATCCTCCTGTAGAAATGGTACCGTTTGACTACGATTTAAAACTACTTATTAAGTTCAAATCAGGCTGGGCACGGGGTGTCCACAATGTAAAAATCCAGCCTTCTAAACCTTCAAGTGAATTAATGCCTGAAATAGTCAACAGCGTTCTATTTGAGGGAGAAGAAGACCGTGGCGTAGATATTATCGTAGATATTCATTTTAAGTTAGATCAAACAGGTATATATTGGATACATATATATCTTAATGAGATGAAGATTACGCAAATACCACTAAGGGTAGTCTACATTCCCCAAATTAGACCCGTAATGGGTCAGGGTAATAATCCCTTAAAGGAATAGACGCTCCGGTGCTTAATTCCGAAGGAGTGGACCGAGTATTTAGAATTATAGTTGTTGAGTTCTGCTGTGTGATGTCACTTTTAATAATGGACATAACGAATTCGTATAACTCGTTCGAACTCCTGTATCCTTCTGCTATTTCATGTATATATAATTCTAAAGTAGACAAGAGTTCCTGCTCTGGCGTTAAATCTGGCTTTTGGCGTAGATTAAACAAACATTCATCAACTATTTCAGAGAGAGTTACCAACTGTATGTTGCCCGAGATGAACTCCTTTAGTATTTCAACAATTTTAGCTTGCTCCATCAGTCTTCCCTCAAATACTTCTTCCAATATATGGTAGATTCAGCTTTTATTATAGGTCTTGGATGAAGAATTATCAACATGTCGGTGTGACCAAATTACAGCAGATGTTGGAAGAGCGTAATTATTGGATGCGTATTCATAATAATAAGCTTCTACATAAGATTCAAGCAAGTGTACCCTCAAAAATGGTGGATGGCGGCTTTAGTAAAATTATTACCTATTATGATGAGCATCTAAAATACCTTTGTACTCTTCATCAAGTTACCACAAAAGATGGGAGTGTTATACATGAAAATGTTAAAGATGCTTTATTAGATGGAGTTTGGTATAAGGCAGTAAAATAATCGAAAAAATGATTACAGATCCTGGGCATCAGTATTACTGCCCCTACTGCCCCAGCAGCTCCGCCACTACCTCGTTGAGCTCCTTGCCG
>CAYYVO010000037.1:6387-10930 GCA_964475175.1 uncultured Dehalococcoidaceae bacterium
TATCATATTGATGATGAAAGGAAAATCGCAACGATTGTCCGCATTGGCCATCGCCGGGATGTTTATCGGGGCATTTAGCAAAAGGATATTACTTACTTAGCAGCTCCGTCACTATATCGTTAATTTCCTTGCCGTCCGCCTTGCCCTTGAGCCTGGGCATCAGTTCCTTCATCACTTTACCCTTGTCACCGGGGCCCTGCGCTCCCACCGCCCCGATTACCTCACGTGCCGCCGCCACGATATCGTCGCGGGTCATCTGCTCGGGTAAATACCCCTTGAGGATGGCCATCTCCGCTTCCTCTTTGTCCACCAGGTCCTGCCGGTTCCCCAGCTTGAAAGCGTCGATGCTCTCCTGGTGCCGCTTGACTTCCTTGGCGATGGCGCCGAGGATATCGGAATTATCCAGGGCGGACTGCCTGGCAATTTCGGCGTTGTTAATCGACGCTATCAGCATGCGCAGAGTGGAGCGCTTGACGGTATCTCCACTCTTCATGGCCTGCTTGATATCGTCGTTTATCTTCTTTTTCAGGTCTGCTTCCTGTTCCATGTAAAAACTATCGCTCTTTTTATCGTTCTATATCAATTCAGAATCAGTAATAAACCAATCGTGAAATCACTATCGCCGGAACAACCTGGTGCTCTTAGCGGCGCCGCGTCGTTTGGCCGCCTTTTTACGTTTACGCTTGATGCTTGGTTTTTCGTAGTGCTCGCGGCGGCGTAATTCGGCCAGAATACCGTCCTGCTGCACCTTCCTGTTAAATCGCTTTAATAAACTGTCAAAGCTCTCTTCATCACCAGCTGTAACTTCAGCCAAGTAGCATCACATCCCTTCCGATTCTTTACAATCAATATTATAGGGGGCGCCGGCCATACCGACTGCACCCCCAAATAATGTCAAGAACGTGATGTTCCGCCCGATAAGCGAAACATACCTTAATATTTTAAACGGCAACAGGCGCCCTGTCAAGGTAAATAACCCTTATAATTCTAAAAGTCTAACCCTGCTCCAGCCTTCTTATTATCTCGACGGCGGCCATCAGGCCGGAAGCGGAAGCCTGCACCAGGCCGCGGCTGACGCCGGTTCCATCCCCGGCGGCAAACATATTACGGACCTCGGTCTCCAGACAGGAGGTGAGCTGTGGACGGCATGAGTATAGTTTGATTTCTATACCATACAATAGTGTATCGGGAGAGCCCACGCCAGGGATGAGCTTGTCCATAGCCTGCAGCATTTCTACCAGGCCGGCAAGGTGGCGATATGGCAGAGCGAAACTCAAGTCTCCCGGAGCCGCGCTTTTCAGCGTCGGTTTGACCCGTCCTTTGGAGATACGCTGCGGGGTGGAGCGTTGCCCCGCCAGCAGGTCACCGAAACGCTGCACCAGCACTCCCCCACCGAGTAGATTGGCTAGCCTGGCCAGATATCTGCCGTAGGCAATCGGTTCGTGGAACGGCTTGGTAAAATCGGTACTTACCAGCAAGGCAAAGTTGGTATTGCCGCTCTTACGGTCGGCGTAGCTGTGCCCGTTGACCGTAACCACGGGATCGGCGCCGCCGGTTGATTCCATGATAACCTCGCCGGCCGGACACATGCAGAACGTCCGGACACGGTCGTGAAAGCTTTTAGACATATATTCCAGTTTGACCTCGTATAAGACATCGGTCAGCTCTTTCATTACCTCGACGGGCACTTCCACCCTGACGCCGAGATCGATTGGATTGTTTTGCATGGTAAGGTTAAGCCTTTCAGCTTCTCTGGAAAACCAGTCGGACCCTTCCCTGCCCGGCGCTAAAACCAGATATTTACAGGAATACTGCTCCCCGTCTTCGGTTTCCACGCCCACAACCTTTCCGTCATCCACCAGCACCTTTGACACCATTGTGGACATTTTCATGTCGATACGGGGGAAAAGGTAGTCTTGCATTGCCTTGAGCACGGCAAAACCGTTTTCCGTACCCATATGCCGGATCGGTGTAGGTATCAGGCGCAGCCCTAACCGCTTTGCCCGCGCGCCGATTTTTTTTATGGCGCCGTCCCCGCCGTAAAGTCTCTCCGAGGCACCGAATTTGAGATACAGTTCGTCTACATATTTTATAAGCCCCTCGGTATATTCTTCACCGAGATATTCACTGAGATATCCGCCAACATGTGAAGAGAGCACCAGTTTGCCGTCACTGAAAGCGCCGGCTCCTCCGAGTCCGCATACCAGATTGCACGGCGAGCATTCAACACAGGTACTTCCGGTATCCCGTACCGGACAGCGGCGTTCGCTAATGTCCTTTCCCTTTTCGATGAGAAGTATATTCAGTCCTTCCGCCTGAGAAAGCTCCAGCGCCGTAAAGATTCCAGCCGGACCTCCCCCGATGATAATAACGTCGTAGTCTTTTTCCATGATTCCGGATATCCTCCAAACGTTGAAAAAGCCGAGATGGACTTTCTTTCTGAAAACGTCCCTCAGCTTTATACCGATTCATCACTCTTATGAACCACACTATTATATAGTCAGTAAGCTGGTTCGTCAAGGAAGAAAATAGCCGGGCAAAAGGGCGTAATCGGAATAATGACAGTCTGACAACTATACAGAATAAAGAAGCTTGACATTTGCCAAATGGCAAATTATAATTTCAGGCATGGAATATTTAAACAGTGAACTCGGTAGAATTCTAAAGCAACAAAGAGTAACGATGCCTCTGACTCTGCAGGAACTGGCTGCTGAATCAGGGGTTTCTTCGTCTCATCTTGGGCGTATCGAAAGGGGTGAACGCTATCCTTCGGCGCGTATTTTGCGCAAAATCGCCCGTCCTCTCGGGTTTGAAGAAGACGAGCTGTTTACCCTGGCCGGATTTCTTTCACCCCAACCCGCCGGCGTAGCCGAAGACAGTGGCAAGCGCTACAATGCCCGTCAGCTCGATCCTTATGTATCCAAGATGCTTGCCGAAGAGCCCATCGAAGTACAGCGTGCCGTTATCGGTATCCTCAGTCTTCTAAAGAGTATCGCCAAGGCTTACGAAAAATAAGCAGCTCTCTTTAAAATAACGTTTACACCATCAAACAGGGGCATATTTTTATGTCCTAAATCATCCTCGTGCGCACTTGATACTCAACTAAAAACGTGCTACATTTAAGTAAATCCTATCCCACGCGATTGAAAGCTGAGAGTTAATACTCCGTATGGAAACCAAAGAAGAGGAATGGCTGAGGTTTATTGATACCCTCAGTCATGAACTTAAAACACCCCTGACCTCAATAATCGCCGCCGCCGGTTTGCTGGCGGAGGAACTGGAAACCACCGCCGATGAATCTTATCAAAAGCTCATCCAGACCATTATCCAGAATGCCAATACCCTGGAAACAAGACTGGCCGAGCTACTTGACATCGTCAAGACGGGAAGTGGCAGACTCCAGTTGCAGCCGGAGCCGGTAGATATGAAATCACTCGTCCTCGGAACATGCCAGCAAGTCAGCCCGCTCATGCGCGAGAAAAAACAGAAGTTGACGACGCACCTACCCGATTCCGTTCCCATTATTCACGGAGACGGCCAGAGATTGGAGCAGGTATTACTCAACCTGATGACCAACGCCACCAAATTCACCCCGGAAGGTGGAAACATCTCGGTAAGAATCCGGCCGCAGGACAGCGGCGTGGTGGTAGATGTGAACGATAATGGTATCGGCATAGCTAAAGAAGAACAAACCAACTTATTCAAGCCCTACAGTCGGCTGAGTTCCGACAGGAAGAAGCACCCCGGATTAGGCCTTGGCCTCGCCCTCTCAAAACAGGTGGTAGAGCTCCACGGTGGTAGAATATGGGTGGAAAGCGAGGCTGGAAAAGGCAGCACGTTCTCCTTCTTTGTACCAAGGCGTATCGCAAATTAGGTATATTACCGTAAGGAGCAGCATGAAAGTTCTTGTTATAGAGGATGACCCGGGTATAATAGAAGTCGTTTCTCTCTGTTTTCAGCTACGCTGGAGCGGTACGACGGTAGCATCGGCAGCCAACGGCCGCAGCGGCATAGGTCTCGTTGAGACCGAGAGCCCCGACGTCGTTATCCTCGATATCGGCCTGCCGGACGTCGACGGCTACCAGGTATTAAAAGAGATACGCCGTTTTTCCGATGTGCCGGTACTCATGCTGACGGTCAGGGGTGAGGATACCGACGTGGCTAAAGGGCTGGAACTCGGCGCCGATGATTATATCACCAAGCCGTTCAGCCACATCGAGCTGATAGCCAGGGTACAGGCGGTCCTGCGCCGCTCACAGGGAATTGCCGTAACCGACGATGAAAAACCTTTTAACGCCGGCAAACTATCGGTTGATTTCAGCCGCAACGAGGTAGTCCTTAACGGCGAAATAATCAAACTCACCTCCATCGAAAGGAAGCTGCTTTACTATCTAATCAGGAACGAAGGGCGTATCCTTTCGCACGAAAGCCTTCTCACCAAGGTATGGGGAGATACCTACGTTGACGCCCGGGACCTGCTCCGGGTACATATCCAGCACCTCAGGCAAAAGCTGGAAGACAATGCCGAAGCCCCCAATGTTAT
>CAYYVO010000038.1:0-3985 GCA_964475175.1 uncultured Dehalococcoidaceae bacterium
ATTGCGAGCGAAGCGAAGCAATCCGTTGCCCCCTTGTCCCCACCACCCCTCGGTGATATCTTTGCCCACCCGAACGTCCGCAGGACATCAGCGGCTTATCCTTAAAAAAGTTTACTCATCCCTGGCCGTGATATAGTTGGAAGACTCCGATGCCTCGTTGGGGTCGAAGTTCTTCTTTATCTTCCGCAACAGCTTGTGATAGTTCATGACGTGCGGGCCGTACATATCGTGGAGATTATCACTCCAGACATGGTGCGGCACACCGAACCGACCCGATATCGCCGTCTTGTTTGCCTCCCGGCTGAGCATGCCCTGGACGTTCATGATATGGTCGGGACCGGCAGGATTGTACCTGATAAGGATTTCGCCGTGGCCGGTATGCCCGTGCTCTATCGACTGGATAAACGGGTGAATATAGTCGTCCATGATAAGACCCTGGTCAATGAGCTGCTGCTTGAGGTTGGAGGTATGCAGGATATAGCGGGTCATCAGCGGAAATACATCAGAACCGCCCACGGTACCGCCTCCCCAGCCGGTAGCGCGCGAGGTCTCGCGGATGGAGCCGGTAATCCTTATGAAGCGCCAGAGGAAGCCGGCGCCCATGACCGGGTCTTCCACGTCCTTCAGCGACATGGCATCGGTCTCTTTCATGATTTGCTCCAGGGCGCCTTTCTTGTATTCGAAGTCCCTGGCGGAGTTCCCGGCGATTATCAGCAGGAAGCCCGGACCCTTCACCTGGGTGGCGAATTTTTCAAGGTAATCGAGGTCTTCCTGGTTGTCCGTGGCGATGTTGGATGCCATCATGGCGGCATTGAAGCCCATCAGCGTATAGCCTATCTCCGCCTCCCCCACCCTTTTCACCGCCTCGATGGTTACGTCGATATCCTTAAACGACAGGTAGCGTATCATGAAGTTTGGCGGCATCTCCGGGTGCCGGTATTGGGGGCAGACGCCTTCCACCGGAAAGGTTGCCGGACCAGGCCAGTGGTATATCTTGACGGCCCCGGCGGTGTAAACACCGAGTCCCGCCAGCGGCGTGGTGTTGCCCCGTATAATGCCCCTCAACGATGGGCCGGGCCCGTCGCCGCAGAACCATTCTCCCAGCGAACCGAGCGAGCCCAGGCTGACGATTTCCCCGTCTCCCGTCACCCATTCCACGGCCAGCATATTTCTTTCCGTATAGCTGCCGCTCTGGCTCATATGCCCCAGGCCGACGTGCGATGCCAGAGGCATCACGGAGCAGTTGGCACCGGCGCCGCACTGGTTGCAGGTAAGCCCGCGCTTCATCAACTCGCCCTGGAGTTGCGCCCCGATAACGTACGGCTCGACGGCGGCGTACATGCTCTTTTCATTGATTTCCAGGATACGGTTCATCCGCCGCAGGTCGATTTTTATACAGTTCGGCGCAATGGGGTCGCAGTAGAGCCAGCCAGTGCTGGATGCCTTGTACTGTACTTTGTGCTTGTTGCAGAGCCGGACAATCGCCTGCACTTCACGCGTGCTGGCCGGGAGTGTTACGGCCTCGAACCGGGGGATATAGGTTACCTTGTCCGACATTGTTTTCCGGCGAATGGGAAAGGAATAGGACTCGTTGATGACGGGGTCTTCGGATACGTTCTCCGGACCCAGTATGTCTTCCAGGGCTTTATAAAAATCTCTCTCTAAAGCCATTTCTCATATCCTCCTTTTAGACCGCTTTCGCCAGCAGTTCGACGACGTCATAGACCTCGAGGCTGCTCCCCTTTTCTTTCACCGCGCCTTCGAAATTCTTAATACACCAGGGACAGGCGGTGACGAGCGCTTCCGCCCCGGTATCCCCGGCCTCATCGATTCTTTCCGCGGCCGTCCACATGGAGAAGTCCGGGTTGGACTCATTAACGCCGCCGCCGGCGCCGCAGCACCAGGCGTATTCCTTGATACGGGTCATTTCCACCAGCTTCAGGCCGGGTATACTTTTCAGGACATCGCGCGGCGGCTCGTAGACGCCGTAAGTGCCCCGCCGGAACTCGCGGTGCGGCTCGAAGATGCGGATATGCCCGGGGATTTCCTTGCCCTGCCAGTGAATATACGGCTCTCCCAGCCGACCCAGATAGCAGGGGTCGTGGTAGGTAACCGCGATATCCACCTTCTTTTTCGGCTTGAGCTTGCCTTCCTTTATCAACCTATCGAGGTATTCCGTTATATGCAGCACCTCCAAATCGCCCTTGAGGTCGAATTTATCGTAAAGGACTTTGAAGGCGCTGTAGCCGTCGGCGCAGGCGGTTACCAGGGTTTTAGCGCCGGACTTCTTAATCATCGCCATGGTTTTTTCGGCCTGTTTCAGGAAGTCGGCCTTGTAGCCCATCTGGTAGGCGCGTCCGCCGCAGCAGGTCTCGCCTGCGCCGGCGATGCCGAAATCCACACCGGCTTTCTGTAAAAGCTTTACGGCGGCTTTGGCCACCTTCCACATGTCCCTGTCATAGCTGGTCAGGCAGCCGACGTGATAGATAACGTCCACCTTCTCTTCGGTGCAGTCTTTGAGGTTAAGTCCCGCCGCCCAGTCGCCGCGCTTGGCCTTCACCCCCGGCACCATGGTGCCCTGTTTCCGCAGACTTTTGATTACCTTGTCCAGCGCCGGGTTGGTATGGCCCTCTTCGACAGCTTTTATCCTGGTCTCGTATATTGGCTCGATGACTTCCATGTCCATGGCGTATTTACAGGAGACATCACAGGCGCCGCACATCTGACAGTTATACATCACTTCCATAAATTTATCCGAGAAGTCCACCCTGCCCTCCAACAGCGCCACGCCGTTGACCATGCGACCGCCGGCCGAATAGGCGTGGAAGTTATACCGGGAAATGCTGGGGCAGACATTCACGGGCTGGTAGCCCGTTACCTTTTCAAAGGGCATGAATTTACAGGCGGAGCATCTCCGGCACGTTTCCATTTCATCCCGTAAATCTTCCAGTGCCATCTTATTGCCTCCTTAACATCATCCGTCGCTAATATTGAATCCGTTCATCGTACGGCAATTATTGTCATTCTGGCGCAGGCCAGAATCCATACGCCGCTCCTCCCCTCTGGATTCCAGCTTTCGCTGGAATGACAGGGTGATAGCCCTGCCCTTAAAAGCAGAGCTTGCCCGGATTCATGATATTATCGGGGTCGAGTATCGACTTCACCTTTTTCAGTGCGGCCACGGTGGCGGCGTCACGGTTCATCACCATCAGGGTGCTCTCGCCGTAGGGCCGGGAGAAAAAGGCTCCTTTATCCATCAACTTTCTTACCGCGTTGACTGCCAGTTCCCTGACCCTTCCCGCTTCCGCCCGGTTTTGCGGGTCGTAAAACAGGTTGAACTCGCAGTGGTAGTTGGTCCCCTGAACGATGGGCTGTATATAAACACCCATGTTCTGCGTCATATAGCCCGCCCCGTCGGCGATGTCGTGCATCGTCTTTATCAGTTCTTCCACTTTCTGGAAATTGGAAATGAAGAAGATATCGTGGGAAAGCCAGCCCGAGGGCTGGCGCCAGTAATGCTCCCCGGACGGTGCCTGGGTGGCCTTGAGTAAATCGAAGGCGGAAACGTTACCGACGGACTGCGCCGGTTCCAGACCCACGCGTTGTGCCAGGTCTTTGATATCCGCAACCTGCCCCTTTACTCTGTCTTCGGTGAGATAATCATACCCGGCGGCGTTATAGAAAAGTATCCAGGGCGTTAATGTGCCTTTTATCCGGTTATAATCGTTCGGCTTTCCTTTGCCCATGATGGTGGCGAGGTCGGTGCTATTCAGGACGAAGCATTCGTTGACCAGGCGCAGCCTCATTAGCCAGTGCACCATCTCCATGATTCTGGTCAAATCCGCGGAACCGATTATGAAAGGCTCTTCCAGCTTGGGAATGATTTCACAGCGCGCCGAGGCCCAGGTGACGATGCCCATCGTCCCCTGCGACCCCTGAATAACGCGGTACCAGGAGGCCGAAGACGGTCCGGCCGCCTCTTTCT
>CAYYVO010000038.1:3995-10798 GCA_964475175.1 uncultured Dehalococcoidaceae bacterium
GGTCCGGCGGCCGCACCGGTGCGGAACATGGCGCCGTTGCCCAGGATAATTTCTCCATCAGCCATGGGGTCGGCAATATCCCAGTGGTACTTGGGCATGATGACCGGCTCTCTCTCCAGCATGCTGCCGATGACCGACTTGCCTTTTCGCGGCAGCAGCGGCATGTTGAGTCGTAGTCCTTCTTTTGCCACGGCGGGTATCAGTTCCCCGAAGGTTACGCCCGGCTCGAACATGGCGACGCGGTTATAGCGGTCGACCCTGATTACCTTTTTCATGCCGCTCAAATCCACGATAATCGCCCCGCCGATACCCGGAACGGTATCTCCGCGCGAGTGGGGAGGGCCGGAGCTTACCGGTACCAGCGGTACGTTGTTCCCCCTGGCCAGATTGACTATTTTCTCGATATCCCCGGCGTCTTTCGGTTTCACAACGTAATCGGGGCGTATCTGGTTCACGAAACTCAGGTCTCTGGAGTACGTATCCAGAGCGTCACGGTCACAGGTCACGGCTCCCGCTCCGACTATTTTCGTTAGCTGTTTTTGCTCTATCATCTTTGCCTCCCATCACGGTATTCACAAAACACTTTATCGTATAAATTAACAGCGGACATTGTCAAACTGATTCAGGCATGCCGGCAGTACAAAATATGCTATAGTTAGTGAAATTTTTACATCCGGGATACTGTTCCGTTAATTAGAACTGACGTTCCTGTGAGGCACGAATTTATTATAACATATTGTATCAAAAAGTATAGTAATAGCTATCCAAGAAAGGGGCGTTGGGGACAATACTATAAACGATATATATTTGACAGGACATGTTATAATTGACAAAATAAATAAAAGAACATGAGTTCATTTATACGGAACATACCGTCTAATACGAAAACCCAGACTGCCGGTTCTATTATACGCGCCACTGATATTCTTCAATGCCTGAGTGACGATGTTCATACCGTAACCGACATCGCCCGGAAATGTCAGCTCTCAAAGTCCACCGTTCACCGGGTTCTTAAGCTGCTGGAGCAGTCACAGCTGGTGGTGGAGGATACCATCAACCGCCGCTATTATCTGGGCCCGCTTATCAGGCAGCTGACTTCCGATCCCCATACCACCCACAAACGTATGATTATGTGCGCCATTGATGATATGAAACACCTGTCCCTTGTCTCCGAGGAAACGGTTGCCATGGACATACTGGTCGGCATTCAGTACTACTCCCTGCACGAAATACCCAGCAAGCATGACCTTAAAGTTACCCAGGAAAGTAAAAAGATAGGGCCTCAATATTCCGGACTGTATGCCGGGGCTTCGGTAAAAGTACTACTGTCCCTGCTGGACGATGAGAGATTGAGGATTATTCTTGATAATATCAACATCACCCAGGAAACCGAACGCACCGTTACCGATAGAGACCTGCTGATGTCACAGATAGATGAAATACGCCGCACCGGTTATACCATCAGTCGCGGTGAAAGGGTCCCCGGGGCCATGTGCCTGTCCGCCCCTGTAAAAAACTACATTTTACCGGTTGCCCTGGCTGTAGTCGGGCCGGAGAGCCGTATCCAGCCCGGGGTGAAAGAGTATACGGTAGAGATAAAGGCCTGCGCCAAACGAATCTCCGCTAATATTGCCCGTATCTTCGGGAACATGTCAAATATCTAAAAGGCAGGGAGGTATCCATGGACCTTGGTCTTAAAGATAGAATAGCGCTGGTAACCGGCGCCGGCAGCCAGACTGGATTCGGAAAGGGAATCGCCCTGACGCTAGCAGTAGAAGGCTGTGACATTATAATACTGGATAAAGACCTTGAAGGCGCCAGAAAAACAGCCGCCGAGGTCAAGGCTCTCGGGCGTCGGGCGATTGCCTTTGAAGTCGATTTAACCCGGAGCTCTGAAGTTAATAATGCCGTTGACGTTGCTCTGGAGGAGTTCGGCCGGATAGACATTCTGGTGAATAATGCCGGGCAAGCCACTCCGCCCAAACCCTTTTCAGAAAAGACCGAGTCGGAATGGGACCCGGATATCGATATCAACCTGAGGTCGGTGCTGATTTGCACCAAAGCGGTCCTTCCGCAGATGCTGGAGCGCAAAAGCGGCAAGATAATTAATACATCGTCGGGCGTCGCCACCATGGGGCTGGCCAACTCCAGCATCTACAGCGCCGCCAAGGCCGGAGTAGTTGCCTTTACGAAGTCTCTGGCTAAAGAGGTAATCGCCTCGGGCATCAACGTCAACAGTGTCAGCCCGGGCATCGGCGATACCGGATTCCTGCGTTCCAGCAACGTACTAAAGAGCGTAGAGACGCCGCCGGAGTTTACCAAACACGTCAACGCCGACATACCCGACGGCAGAATGACAACCCCTCAGGATATCGGCAACATGGTTGCTTTCCTGGCCTCGGACGTCTCCAGCGATATCGTCGGGCAGGTCTTTGACGTGGACGGCGGTAAAATTATAAAGTTCTAGAGGCTTGTTGAAAATCAGCCGTCATTGCGAAGGTGAATCCCGAAGCAATCCGACTTTATGTGGAAGAAATAACACCGTTCATAAAGGAGGCAGTACATGGAACTGGGTCTAAAGGGTAAAATAGCTCTGGTAACCGGCGCCGGCAGCCAGATAGGTTTCGGCAAGGCCATAGCGCTGGCGCTGGCCAAAGAGGGCTGTGATGTTGTCATTAATGATATCAATCTCGACGATGCTAAAATAACGGCGGCGGAGGTGGAAAAGCTGGGGCAAAAATCTCTGGCGATTAAAGGCGATGTCACCAGCGGCGCTGACTGGGATAACATGGTGAAAGAGGTGCTCGGCAAGTTCGGCCGGATTGACATACTGGTCAATAACGCCGGCGGCTGTACCCCGCCCAGGCCCTTCCTCGATATGACCGATGCCGACTGGGATTTTGATATCAATGTCAACCTCAGGGGGGTGAGGAACGGCACCAGGGCCGTCCTGCCCCATATGATAGAACAGAAGAGCGGTAAAATGGTCAATATTACCTCCGGGGCCGGCATCCACGGCGGCATGATGACCAGCGGATACGCCGCCGCTAAGGCGGGAGTCATCGGCTTCAGCCTCGGGGTGGCCAAGGAAGCGGCCCCTCACGGTATCAACATCAACCTGGTATCCCCCGGCGTGGCCGATACCGGATTCGCCAAGAATGCCCCTCCCGGCCTGATAGAGAATTTCCCTAAAACCCTGCCGATAGGCAGGCTCACCACGCCACAGGATATCGCCAATGCGGTGGTCTTTCTGGTATCCGATGCCGCCAGCGATATTGTCGGGCAGGTGCTGGTGGTGGCGGGTGGGGTAACGCCGTAAGTAGTACATGAACCACTAAACCTTGTTGTCATTGCGAGTTCTTTCGCAGAAGGACGAAGCAATCCGAATATCGCATTTGCCTCTGATAACGGATTGCTTCGGGCTTTCGCCCTCGCAATGACATTTAATCTCTTATCGCTATTTGTCTTACGCCCCGTTTTTTGATATTCTCTTAGCGACCCCTTTTAAATATTCTCCCTCAGCGGTACGAGCAAATGATACCAGACTATAACTCCGCTCTGAAGATAGTCAGGAAGATATTATCGGCTGATTTTGCCTTTGAAGAAAGATACTTCGAGGAGGAAGGCGTCTTTTTCAGCCTGGCCAAAAATGTCGAAGGCGCCCGGCGTTTCCCCCTCCCCGAGAAATTCCTGGCGGTCGTGACCATGGGGTCGGGTGTAGTCATCAATTGTAGCCAGGGGCGGTTACGGTGGGCCAGGAAAAACCTCGGCCACATTACCCGGAATGATCTTTTCGCGGCGCCGGCCATCACGTGTATGGGTAAATATGTAGCCCGCGACCGTCAGCTTATGACCGGGCCGGACCTTAAATACATCTGCACCCCGGAGAGTTTCCACCCCTTTCCCCCGAACGATGATATAGAAATAAGCCTGATTGAAGAAGAAGCTATATCAGCGCTATATGAAAATAATCAATTTCCAAACGCGCTGGGGAAATACAACAATCCCCTGCGCCCGAGGATGGTTGCGGTTATGGCAAGGTGCCGTGGCGAGATAGCCGGGATGGCGGCCGCCGCCGCCGACTGCGATGTTATGTGGCAAATCGGCGTCGATACCCTGCCGGACTATCGAAATTGCGGCATTGCCAAGGCAACGGTAAGTGCCGTTACGGAAGCCCTTTTCGAGAAAGACATATTACCCTACTACTCGACGGCGGTATCGAATATCGCCTCGATAAAAACCGCCCTTTCCCTCGGCTACCGCCCGACTTGGGCGGAGCTCTATAGTAGAGATATATAACAAAAAAGCTTGGGAGGTTATCAATGTTCAATCCGATTGTTTTTAACGAGGATGTATGCGACGGATGCAACATATGCGTCAACGTCTGCCTGATGGAAATCCTGGAGCGGAACCCGGAGAAAGGCAAGCCGCCTGTTGTAAAGTACCCGGACGAATGCGCTTTCGATGGCGCCTGCTGGATGCAGTGTCACCTGAGAGATGAAGGGGCTATCAAGGTAATCCCGCCCCTGCCGATGCGGGTATCAATCCTGAAAGGAGAGGGCAGATGAACGCGAAGATAGAAATAGTGCCAATCGATACAGACGTACTGATAATCGGCGGGGGGCTGGCGGGTTGCATGGCCGCCATCAAGGCTACCGAGGCCGGGGTGGATGTCGCCATAGCGGAAAAGGCCAATACGCTGAGCAGCGGCTGCGCCGGGACGGGTGTCGACCATTCCTGGGCGTATATACCCATGGTTCACGAGCCGATGGGCTGGACAATCGACGACCTTATTGAAGACCATGCCGCCTTGATAGCCCGCGGTTTCATCAGAAAAGACCTGCTGCGGCTGGTGGCCGCCGAGAACTACGACCGCATGCTGGACCTGGAAAAGTTCGGCATTAAGATACGGTATGAAGACAGCCAGATACCCGGTAAGTTCCGCATCGTTTACCAGTTCCACACCATGCCCAGCTCCTTCAACTTCGACGGGCACGACCTGAAAATCAAGCTAACTAAAGAAGCGCGAAAAAGAGGCGTTAAAATAGTAAACCGGGTGATGATGACAAACATCCTGATTACGGACGGTCAGATAGCCGGGGCCCTGGGCATCGGCACCAGCGACGGCAAGCTGTATTCTTTCCGTGCCAAGGCCATCGTCATGTCCACCGGACGCGCCAACCGTTTGACCCCCAACGTTACCGGTATCTGGGGCAATCACCGTATCCCCGTCAACGAGACCGGGGACGGACGGGCCATGGCGTACCGCGCCGGTCTCCCGGTGATTAATATGGAGTTCCTTTCTTCCGGCTACTACTCCATCGGTAACTACGAGCTGAACCTCGGCTCCCCGCGGAATACGGTGCAGCCGGCCGCCGCTGTCGTTGACATCAACGGGAAGGAAATCGTCCCGAGGACACAGTTCTACGACTGGCATAACCTGGGTAAAGAGAAGATTGACCCGGCGGCAAACCGCCAGAAGATGATTTCGATGGGCGGACGCGGCCGGCCTTCTTACGCCCAGATGTACCGTGAGGGCGAAGGGCCTTTCTTCCTCGATATCACCAGCGGCACCGAGGAAGAGATAAAGTACATCGAATGGTCTATCCGCAACGAGGGCAAGGGCTCCCTGTTCCTGGACTACCTGAAAAATCAGGAGGGGTTCGACTTCCGGAAAGACAAGCTGGAGTGGCTCCCCAACAGCCGCGAGATGGCGGGCACGGCCTCTTCCGGGCTGGTAGTCGATAACGACCTAGAAACCGAAGTCAAAGGGCTTTACGGCGCCGGCGACGAGGTCGGCGGGTTGCCGTGGGCAGGGGCTCCCGGCGCCTTTACCATGGGCTGGCGCGCCGGGGAAAAGGCAGCCTCAGCGGCCAGAGCGCAAAAAGACTATGTGCCTGTAGATTCAGGACCGGCGGAGTCACTCACCGAAACCTGCTCCGGTATATTATCGAAAAAAGACGGCCAGCACTGGCGCGAGGTGGAGATGGCCGTGCAGAACGCCCTGGACTATTATGCGGGCGTAATGAGGGCGGAGAACACCCTGAAACGCGGCGCGGTACGCATGGACTTTATCAAGGAGAATGTTAGATTCAGGGCGGAGAATCCACATGAGCTGCTGCGCTGCCTGGAAGTGCAGTCGATAATCGATAACGCCGATATGATTCTGGCGGCATCGCTGGAAAGACAGGAAAGCCGCCCGGCACCTTTCGGATTTATCAGGACGGACTACCCCGAACAGGACGATAGCAACTGGATGACATTCCTGGCCCTGAGACGTAAAGGTGAGAATTTAGAGTTTTCCAGGATTCCTATTAAAGGATAGCTATAATCTTGCCCGCATACGCTCGGCGTGGCGCGGGGCGGCAATCCAAAAGGCGATGCCGGCCATAGCAAAACCCGCGATGCTGATAATGAAGGCGATTTGATAGCTGCCCATAGTATCGTAGATATATCCACCCAGCCACGGCCCCAGGGCGCCACCGAAACCCGTGCCGAACAGCAGTATGGCAGAAATAGTCCCGATGTTTTTACCGTGGAAGATATCCCCGGTACCCGCAAAGATATTGGGGGAATACAGTCCGGTGGCAAAGCCGGAGCATATGGCGTAAAGGTAAAGCAGCCAGGGCTGTGAGGTATCCTTGACCGACAGCAGGGCCAACAGCGCGCCGATAGCGAGTACCACCGCCACCGTCACCGTCTTCTCCCGGCCGATGGAGTCCGATATCGAAGCGGCGATTTGCCCGAATATCGAGGCTATGCCGAAAAGGGCAAACACGGATGTGGCCAGAACGCTGCTATAG
>CAYYVO010000039.1:0-5773 GCA_964475175.1 uncultured Dehalococcoidaceae bacterium
CATGGGGGCCGTAGGCGTTAACCGGGCGCACCCTGACCGTCTCCGTCCCGAACATCGCCGCCGAGTTGAGTACCATGAGCTCCCCGGCCCACTTGGTAATGGCGTAGTCGTTCATCTGCTTGATGGCGATTTTGTCCATGATATCTTCGCTCATCACCCCCAGGTGGTCGCCGTAGACCTCGGCGCTGGAGAAAAATATCATCTTGAACTTTTTCTGTTCCTGGACGCGGAGCATGTGCTTGGTGCCGACGCAGTTGGTCAGCCAGAGATTCTCGTAATAGTCCTCGCCGTTCCAGCGCCCGTATTCCGCCGCCAGGTGATAAACGAAATCAAAGTCGTGGCTGTTGAATATCCTCTCTATCTGGCGGTATTCACGCGTATCGCAGCGGATATAGTTTTCCGTGGCCGCCGAGTTCATCAGGTCGCAGACCCAGACCTCGTGTCCGCGACTTCTCAACTCGGGGACAAGGTTAGAGCCGATAAATCCGGTACCGCCGGTTACCAGTATCTTAGCCATCTCCAGCCTCCATGATTATTTTAACAATCCTCTCCGCCGCCCGTCCGTCCCCGAAAGGATTGGCCCAGTTTTTCTCTTTACCGAGCATCTCCTCCACGCACTCTATAATGCGGTCGCTGGCGGCGCCCGCCAGCACATTGGCCCCCACATCCACCGTCTCCGTTCGCTCCGTATTATCTCTCAGCGTGACGCAGGGGACTCCCAGGATACAGGCCTCCTCCTGGACGCCGCCGGAATCGGTTAGTATGAGCTTGGCGTTGCTCTCCAGCTGTAAAAACTCCAGAAAGTCCACGGGTTCGATAACGGTCAGGTTATCGGTCTTCAGCTTGAACTCGCCCAGCTTTTTCCGGCTGCGGGGGTGGACGGGATAAATGACGGGCAGTCCGTATTTATCCACCGTCTTGCTCAGCCCCTTCAGTATCGAGGCGAACCTGGCGCGGTTGTCCACGTTTTCCTGCCGGTGCAGGGTCGTCAGGAAGTACTGCCCGGCTGTAAGTTTCAATTCACCAAGAGTGTCCCTTTTCCTGTCCGCCAGCTCCCGGTTCTGGTAAACGGCATCTACTATCGTATTTCCGGTAACGGATATCTTGTTTTCATCGATGCCCTCCCCGCGCAGTATTTCCGCCGCCCCGGGGGTGGGGGCAAACAGAAAATCGGAAAGATGGTCGGTCAGAACGCGGTTTATCTCCTCGGGCATAGTGCGGTCGTAAGAACGCAACCCGGCCTCGACATGTCCAACTTTTATCCCCAGTTTAGCCGCCGCCAGGGCACCGGCGAGGACGCTGTTGGTATCGCCCTCGACGAGGATAATATCCGGTTTCTCTTCAAGGTATATCTCCTCAATACCTACCAGCATCTTGCCCGTCTCCTCGGCATGGGAGCCGGACCCGACCTCAATATTGTACTGCGGCTGGGGCAGTTCCAGCTGTTCGAAAAATACTTTATCGAGTCGATAGGAGTAATGCTGGCCGGTGTGCAGCACGAAGAATTTCAGATGTTTTTGCTGCAGCTCTTTTATCACCGGGGACATCTTGATTATTTCAGGACGGGTTCCGAGGACTACAGAAATTTTCATCCGGCAGATTTATCTCCTGACCAATGACACTGAACGCCTCGTGGGATTCTCAGGTCAAGCAAGACTGTTTTGACTGAGACCGTTTTTATGATTCAAATACTGCCAAAATTATAGCTTACCCTATTATCTTAATCAAGATTAGGCCGGTCTTTGTTTCAGTCATGAGTCTTTCTTGCCAAGTTGATTGATATATGCCATAATTACAGCAATCCTGCCGCCCCGATAGCCGCATGCAGGGTCGGTAATAAGGAGCGGTGAAAATGAATTTAAGCAGAATCTCACCCAAACTTGTTATCGGTATCCTGCTGGGCATCTTCTTCTTTGCTTCTTTCAGCCTGCGTGTCTTTCTCCCTTTCGACCAGATTTTCGGGGGTGAATGGATAAAATTCTCCAGTATCGATGCTTATTTTCACATGCGTCTCATCGATAATATTGCCCATAATTTCCCGGCTATCACTAATTTTGATCCCTATTTTCTTTATCCCGGCGGGGCCGGCATAGGTAATATTTATTTTGCTGACTGGCTGGTCGCAGGATTTGCCTGGATAATCGGACTCGGCTCGCCGACACAGAACACCATTGATGTAGCCGCGGTATATTTCCCGGTCATTTTAGCGGCACTAACAGTTATCCCGGTTTACTTCATCGGCAGGGCACTGTTTAATCGCTGGGTCGGCGTTTTAGCAGCATTACTGGTTGCGATTTTCCCCGGCGAATACCTGGGGCGTTCCATATTGGGTTTTAACGATACCCCGGCTGTTGAGGTGTTTTTTACCACTACCGCCCTGGCTTTCTTTATCCTGG
Organism: uncultured Dehalococcoidaceae bacterium; assembly: GCA_964475175.1. GTDB lineage: Bacteria > Chloroflexota > Dehalococcoidia > Dehalococcoidales > RBG-16-60-22 > CAYYVO01. Next base: position 2,397 of record CAYYVO010000039.1, read on the forward strand.
CGATAAAAGAAGCACGGCAGAGGAATTTGAGTTTGAATCACATCATCCAACTCGACTGGGGTACGTGCACCCGACCACTTGTCTACAGTGTACTCGCCGGCCTTTTTGCGGGCTTCTACCTTATATCGTGGGTCGGGGCTCTGCTTTTCATTTTTATCATCTCTTTGTACCTTATTATCCAGTTCATCATCGATCACCTTAAACAGCATTCCGTCGATTATCTGAGCATCGTTAGTATAATTATGTTATTGATTGCCCTGATAATCTTCGTGCCGTTTCCCACCAGCACACTTTTCCCGGCTTCCATGGTAATTGCCCTGCTGGTTCCGGCAGTGCTGCTCGGTATCTCCCGCATATTGAACCGATTCAAGATAAAACCTATCTTCTATCCGGTGTCAATCGTTGGAATCGGGGTTGTTGCTCTCGGTATTTTGTACGCGATAAGTCCGGCCCTAGTTAACAATATGATTGCCCAGTTCAATATCTTCACTCCCGGTGGAGCCACGGGCGCAACCACCCTCGAGATGCAGCCTTTCCTTTCACCACAGGGGCCGTTCTCCACTCAGGTTGCCTGGTCCAACTTCACTACCAGCTTCTTCATTTTACCGTCGTGGGCTATACCCGGCTTTGCCTTTATATCATTAGCCGTTCTGATTTACCTCTTTATCAAAAAAGGCGATGAGAACAAGGGATATATAAAACATGTTCTTTCGGTGGTGGGAGTACTGATAATAATCGTTGTGCTGATTCTGCTGATGAATTACCGCGACCTGCGTTTTCTGGCAATTCTCCCTCTGGTCGTTCTCATCGCCCTGTTCTTCTGGCGTTCCAAAGATGATACACCCTTGTTATTATTGTTTTTATGGACGCTGATAATACTGATGGCAACCCTGGCGCAGCGCCGTTTTGCGTACTACCTGGTTGTTAATATGGCCCTGCTCTCCGGATATATTTCCTGGGAGTTGATATGGTGGGGCGGCATCCGCAAACTGGTAGCCTTTCAGGAAGGTAAGCAGGAAAAAGAGCAGCTTTCCCCAGGATTATCAAAAAAGTCTGATTATTATGAGGTTCTTGGATTAACGAGAAGCGCTTCCAGAAAGGAAATAAAAGCCGCGTTCCGGAGTTTATCGGCTAAATATCCTCCCGGTGGTAAACATACCTCTGAAGAGGAGGAAACGTTAAAAGAAATAAACAGGGCTTATGAAGTTCTATCCAGTCCTGAAAGGCGAGCGATTTACGACCGGACTTTTAGCGATAGACTAGCGAGGAAAAAACAAAGGCAAGCGCCGGGAACGAGCCGGAAAGTTAATACCTACTATGTAACCTCGGCCTTAATGCTGGTAGCCGTCCTCTTCCTTGTTTTCTTCCCCAACATCAACAAGTCGGCAGACGTTGCCTCCCTGGCGCGTTTTGCCCCTAATGATGCCTGGCAGAGCGCCATGACCTGGCTTAGAGATAATTCTCCCGAGCCCTTTGGCGACACCGATGCATATTATCATCTCTATGAACCGCCGCCGAAGAATGAAGTATACGAATATCCGGAATCCGCTTACGGAGTTACCGCCTGGTGGGACTACGGCTACTGGATTTCACGTATCGCGCACCGTATGCCCAGCGCCAATCCCGGTCAGGACCCTGTCAGGGTTAAGAATGTCGCCGACCTGTTTCTGTCTCAGGATGAAGAAACAATCAGAGATTTGATGACAACGATGGACTCGTCGTATCTCGTAGGTGACTACGAAACCACCACCACCAAGTTCTGGGCGGTTGTCACCTGGGCGGGACGCCACTCGGACGATTATATGGGCATCTATCTTTCACGTTCCCAGGATAAGTTTGTGGGAGTAAATGTCTTCGAACTGGACTACTATCTCACAACCTACGTCAGGCTGTACAATTTCGAGGGCAAGGCCGTTACCGAGGTACACCCGGTTGTGATAACCTATGACGAGAGAGTCGGCGACGACGGGAACATCTACAGGCTGATAACAGAAGTTAAAGAATTCACAGACTATCAGGAAGCCGCCGATTATGCCGAAAGCCAGGGAACTGTTAACCATAAGGTCGTGGGCGTTGACCCATTCATCAGCCCCGTACCGCTCGAAGCTCTTGACGACTTTGAACTGGTTTACAGTTCCGAGACAGGAGTTACCCAGCAACATACAGGCCTTATTCCGGGCGTGAAAATCTTCAAATATAACGGATAATAGAAGATGCGTAATCCCGGAAAAATAGGCCGCCTGCCATAAACCGCTAGCTGACACTTTTCTCTTAGTCTTTTCATTTTTTCTATAAGCTGTTGACTTTTAATTTCTCATACATTATCATAAGTTATGAGCATATGTTCATAATACAAGGGGAAATAAGACCATTATGCCGAGACCATTAAAGTGCCGCCGGGTTGCCTTTTTCCCGGATGTGAAATACTTCAAACCGGCGGGAATACCGCTCCGGGAGCTTGAAGAAGTGCTTCTCTCACTGGAGGAAGTCGAGGCAATACGCCTTAAAGAACTGGAGGGACTCGACCAGGAGGCAGGGGCAGAGAAAATGAATGTTTCCCGTCCCACCTTTCAACGGATACTCGCTTCCGGCAGGAAGAAAATGGCTGATGCCCTGCTTAACGGCAGGACTATAAGGATTGAAGGCGGAAGCTTTGAGATGGCGCTGCGTCGATTCAAGTGCCGGAACGGCCACGAATGGGACGTGCCTTTCGAGGTAATGACGATTACCCCTCCCCGTCTCTGTCCCAGCTGCAGTACAACGAATATCGAACCGCTTGCATTGACAGGCCCGGGCAGGTAAGGAACGGCACCGGGAAAAAGACTGATTCAGGAGGAAAGACAACATGCCAATCCCCGAGGATATCATGCATCACCTGGACAAGATAATCGTCCCCGGAGTGATACGCAGCCTGGTTAAAATGAACCTTGTGCGTAACATCGGTATTGAAAACGGCAAGACCGGCATAACGCTGTCTTCCGCCGTGCTACCGCCAGAGATTCAGACTATAGTGAAAGATAATATTATTGGCACCATCGGCAAAATGGATGGCGTGAAAGAGGTCAGCGTTGAATTTACCGATGTAAAACCCAAAGAGATGAACCAGGTTAAAAACATTTACGCTATCATGAGCGGCAAAGGAGGGGTGGGAAAATCGCTGGTGACCAGTCTGACGGCGGTACTACTCAGACGCCAGGGACATGAGGTGGGTATCCTGGACGCCGATATTACCGGTCCGAGTATTCCCAAGATGTTCGGCATCAGCAACCGGCCCGGAGGGAGCGATAGCGGACTGCTGCCGGTGCCTTCGAGGTCGGGCATCGAGGTTATGTCAATCAACCTCCTGCTCCCCGGCGAGGATGAAGCGGTTATCTGGC
>CAYYVO010000039.1:5783-10520 GCA_964475175.1 uncultured Dehalococcoidaceae bacterium
TGGCGAGGTCCGCTCATCGGACGGGCGATTACCCAGTTCTGGGAGGAGGTCCTCTGGGGTCAGCTTGATTACCTGCTGGTCGACCTGCCGCCGGGCACCGCGGACGCCCCTCTGACGGTACTGCAAAGCATGCCCATCTCCGGTGTTATCGTGGTCTTTACGCCGCAGGACCTGACCAATATGGTAGTCAGAAAAGCCGTGAACATGGCGCGGCGGATGGATAAAAACATCCTCGGCGTCGTCGAGAACATGAGCTATCTCTATATCCCCGAAATCGATAAAAAGATGGAAATCTTCGGTAAGAGCCGCGGCGAGGAGATGTCGCAGGCAGCGGGGGCGCCGCTGCTGGCACAGCTACCGATAGACCCGACCCTAGCCAGGCTCTGCGACGAAGGCAACATCGAGAAATACGATAGCGACGTCATGAACACGCTGGGAAATTCCTTGTCCGGTGTAATATCCTGATTGAGGGTATGGGTCGTGAAAAGGACCAATGCTAAAGAATTCTGGTGTATGGTCGCTCTTACCGTGCTGGGTATCGCCTGTTTTCCGGCCAATCCCCTGGTTCTAACGGGATTAATAGAGCCTGCTTTTATCCTGCCTGTGTTCATCCTGGGCTGGATATTCTGGGCTATCGGTATGGTACTCGTCATGGCACCGATTGTCATGTTTCCCCGCCGCGGCGGCGTGGCCAAGGGGAAATCATTCGTTTACACCACCAAACTGGTTGATACCGGTATCTATGCCGTCGTCAGGCACCCGCAATATCTCGGGGGGATTCTCGCCTTATTCCTGGCCAACTTCCTCCTGTACCCTCACTGGCTTTTCGTGGTGCTGGGCATACCGGGGGCCGCCATCCTGTATTTCAGCACCGGCGCGGAAGAGAAAAGGCTAATAGAACGCTTCGGTGACGATTACCTGGAATATATGCAAAGAGTCCCCAGGATAAACATCCTCGCCGGAATCATCAGATTGCGTAAATAACCGCCTACCTGCCGCTACGATATCCCCATTATCCACTTATTTTATTAATTTTCTTAAAAAAACCTTGAAAAGGTATTGACAATATAAATATTTACCGCTATACTTTGTTAAGTTTCTTAATTTACATCTTAATTATATTCATTATACCCGATATAATTCATCCCGTAAGGTGACGGAAAAACAGATGCTTTTAGAGATAAACAAAGTCTGCAAGACATACCGGGGCGGCGTAAAGGCCAACGATAACGTCAGTCTTTCCATCAATAAGGGTGAGGTCTTCGGGCTTTTGGGTCCGAACGGAGCCGGCAAGACCACCCTTATCAACCAGATAATAGGCCTGGCTGTTCCCAATTCCGGCAGCATTACACTCGACGGTGTGGACGTGGTCGCCAATCCTGCCTACGCCCGCGAATCCTGCTCTTTCCAGGCACAGACACAGGTACCTATATCGGGGCTGAACACACTCCAGGCTATCGAACTGGTCGGGCGGATAAGGGGCGGCAAAAAAGCAGACGTACGCAAGCGTGCCATGGAGCTCATCGAGAAGCTAGAAATAGGCGAATGGCAAAAAACGATGGGTCTCACCATTTCCGGCGGTGTTCGCCGCCTCGTCGCTTTCTGCATGGCGGCAGTGACACCGGGAAAAATGGTTATCCTCGACGAACCGACCAACGACATTGATCCTCTGCGGCGGCGGATACTCTGGCAGGAAGTCCAGGAGCTGGCGAAGCAGGGTTCCGCCGTATTACTGGTAACGCACAACGTCCTCGAAGCCGAACGCGTCGTCGACCGGCTGGCGATTATCGACGAAGGCAGGGTCAGGGGCATCGGCACACCCGCCAGTCTCAAGGAAGACGAGGGCGACGTTATGCGACTGGAACTGACACTGGAGCCAGGGGCGACAGAGCCCGACCTGCCCGACTACTTTAAGCAGCCGGTCGTCGTCAACCGCCGCAAGTAGCCAGGGCGCTTTTTCTCTTCTCCAGACGTCTCTCCATATTTGACAAAGCACTCCCGTAGATATAACATTCTTTCCAGTAATCCCTTTTTTCAATCCCTTTACCGCAGCATCGAAAGGAGGATATTTTCCTATGAGCACCTGGCATGATTACGTTCAGCGGAGCGGTAATGTGCCCGAATGGCCTTATCCCGTAGACTACGGTAAGGTCAACGAAATCGTCTCCGATGTCCTGGTTATCGGCGGAGGCGTTGCCGGCCTGAGGGCCGCCATCGCGGCCGCCAGAAAAGGAGTCAAGGTGGCCGTCGCCGAGAGGGGCCATGCCAAGAGAAGCGGTTCCGGCGGCGCCGGGGTCGACCACTGGCACGGTGCCGTCACCAATCCCTGTTCCAGGGTCACCCCCCTGATGTATACCGAGGCCTGCTACGACAGCATGCAGGGCTATACCGGCGGCCATGTCCGCTATATCATCACCTCGGAAGGCTGGGACACCCTGCAGGAATGCGAGGAGATGGGTGTCCAGATAAGGGACGTCAGGGACGAGTTCAAGGGGGCGGACTTCCGTGATGACGAGACCAAGCTCTGTTTTGCCTATGATTACGAGAACAGGCATATCGTTCGTGTCTGGGGATATAACATCAAGGTAAAGGCATACGAGGAGGCGGTGCAGCTGGGAGTGAATATCCAGAACCGCATCATGGTAACCAGCCTGCTCACCGAGGGGGGAAAGCAGGGAGGCAGGGTTGTCGGGGCGGTGGGTGTCAACACCCGCACCGGGGAGTTCTACGTCTTCCGGTCCAGGGCCACTGTAATCTGCACGGGCGGGGCCGCCCGGCTTTTCCTGTTCGCCCCTGAAATCACCGCTTCCGGCTCGATGGCTGATGTCAACAGCGCCGGGGTGGGCCAGGCAATCGGCTGGAATGCCGGCGCCGAGTTCGTCTGTATGGAGGGCGGTGGCCCCGGTGGTCTTACCGGTTTCGGCTACGCTCCCTACAGCATGGCCAACGCCAGCAATACCTACCACGGCACAACCATTGTCGATGCCGAAGGAAAAGAGCTGCCCTGGATAGATGTCTTCGGCAGGCCGCTGAAAACGGTACAGGACCGCTTCCTGCCCCACGAGGGACAGCAGTTCCAGCTCGGTATCGGCATCGGCATTTCGCGCACCAACCAGGAGTTCCGTTTGAATGATATCAATCCGAAGATGCCCGAATTCCTGCGCAACGGCGAATACAGGCTCCCGCTCTATGCCGATATGACCGGTATGCCGGAGCAGGAGCGGAGAAACATTTTCGGCATGATGGTGGGCAACGAGGGCAAGACCCGCATACCGATTTACGATACTTTCACGAAAGCCGGCTTCGACCCCGATAAAGACATGATGCAGGCGCCGGTCATGCCACTGGAAGGCTATTTTAACGATTGTTACTGGGCCGGCGGCCCCAATACCCCTCCGACCGTGCGTGGACTGAGCGGCGGGGGCTTCCTGCTGGACTGGAACCTCCAGACCAACCTGGAGGGACTGTACGCCGCGGCCGGCGGCACTATCTTCGGAGGCGGCTGCCACGGCGAGTCGCATACCACCGGTCGATATGCCGGCAGACATGCCGCCGAGTACGCTAAAACCGCCCCCGAGCCGGTGGCTGACAAAGCCCAGGTCGATGCTGAAAAGGCCCGCGCCTATAATGCCACCAGGCAGAGCAAAGAGGGCAACGGATGGAAGGAAATCAATGCCGCCATCGCCCGCATCATGCGGGACTACTGCGGACGCCATAAGAACGAAGAGACGCTTAATCTGGGTTTGAGATTACTCAACGAGCTCAAGACCACGGAACTGGAGAGCGCTTATGCCTCGAACCCCCATGAGCTGGGACGCTTGCTGGAATGTCATTCCCTGATATCGGTCGGGGAGCTGGCGATGAGGGCTGCCCTGTCACGCAAGGCCAGTAACTCCATCCTCGATTTCCACCGTCTCGATTATCCTGAGATGGACCCGCCCGATTGGAAAAAGCTGCTCCCCATCAGGCAGGTGGACGGCAAGTCCGAGGTGAGGGAGCTCCCGCTGGACTTTCATCTCAAGCCGCCTTACGCCCCCACCTACGAAGAGAACTATCAGAAGTACGCCGGCCAGTAATAGGCCAGTTTGTAAAAAGATATTATATAGAGGTAGAAAAATGACTGATAAAGCGTATATGGTACCCAATCCGCCGACTCCCAACAAGGCGGTGGAGTTCGACCCGGATGTATGCATCGGCTGCAACCTGTGCGTTGACGTATGCCCTACCGACGTCATGATGCCGAACCCGGAGAAAAAGCAGCCGCCTATCGTCCTTTACCCCGAGGAGTGCTGGTACTGCGGCGGCTGTGTCGAGGAATGCCCGCGGCCGGGTGCCATCACCATGCTCCACCCCACCCAGCAGCGCATCTCGATGAACTGGAAGCGCAAGGATACCGGCGAGCTTTTCCGCATCGGCATGAAGAACCCTCCGCCCCCCAATACCAGACCGCCATCCGGGGGATAGATTAGAAGTTAAAAGGTGTAAAAGTGTGAAGGTATTTTATGGGACAAGCAGTGACTAATAAGAGAGTGGCAGGGTGGGAAAGGATAACCCGGAAAAACTTTCACCACCCGGCCAACGGCGTTTATTCCAGAGTTTTACACATCCCAAATCTGATTTTGGTTGTAGTTTAGGTATCGGTTTAAATAATATCAAATATGAGTTCTAATATAACACCGGCGATAATACTAGCAATTATACCCAGAATAATACCGAATAAAATCTGCTTCCTCCAAA
>CAYYVO010000040.1:0-10513 GCA_964475175.1 uncultured Dehalococcoidaceae bacterium
AGATGATTGCCGACACTTTTTGGGTGGAACGGATACACCAATCCGGTAACAACTTTTACTATATCGTAATTTGACAGTACAAGTTCTACGGAATTAAGATAATCATGGTAATTCGTTCCTTAAATTTTCTCAGGAGGTATCAGGATGGCAGGAATTCTTCAGGGCAAAGTAGCTCTGGTAACCGGCGGCGGTTTCGGCCTGGGGAGGTGTTCGGCCCAGGCGTTCGCCAGGGAAGGCGCCAAGGTTGTTGTGGCGGATATTGATGAGAAACTCGGCAATGAAACCGTCGATATCATCAAGAAAGCCGGGGGAGAAGCCCTTTTTATCAAGACCGACGTATCCCAGGAGGCCGACGTCATTGTTATGGTCAACAAGACAGTCGAAACCTATGGGGCACTGGACTGCGCTCATAATAACGTCGGCATCGAGGAGCTGCCGGAACCCATTACCGAAGCCACTTCAGAGCTATTCGACAAGCTGGTTGCCATTGACCTCAAGGGCGTATTCCTCGGCATGAAACATGAAATCGCCTACATGGAAAAGCACGGCGGCGGTTCTATCGTTAATACTTCCTCTATCGCTGGTCTCATCGGGGCGCCCGGCCAGACTATATATTCCGGCTGCAAGTGGGGCGTCAACGGCATGACCAGGGCGGCCGCGGGCATGTACGGGAAGGCCGGAATACGCATCAACGCCGTTTGCCCTGCCGGAATGAAAGGCACCGGATTCTATAACCGCATGCTGGAAAACCAGCCGGGCATGGCACAGGCGGTCATCAATATGGTGCCGCTTGGCCGCGATTCTGACCCGGCCGAGGTAGCCGAGGCAGTTATATGGCTCTGCTCGGATAAGGCCTCGTACGTTACCGGCGCCCTGATGCCTGTCGACGGCGGATTTACTGTGTCGTAATCGCAACGGGCTTGGCTTAGAACCAGGGTCTCAGGTGCCTGATTCGATTATTAAGTCTACATACTCCTTGTGTGCTATGGCTGCTTAGGCAGGCGGAAACCAGGATTAAGTGGTCTTTTCACTAAACAGAAAGGAAGGCGGGGGAAATGGTCGGAATTACATCGATTGGAACTTATCTTCCTGTATATAGATTGAACCGTGATGAAATAGCGCGGATGTGGGCCGGGAGGAGTGCGGGTGGCGCCAGAGCTGTGGCCGGCTATGACGAGGATACGGTTACCTTGGCAGTAGCGGCGGCGCTGGACTGTCAAAAGAGGGGCGAGGCAATAGTCGACGGTTTATCGCTGGCGACGACCACCGCGCCTTATAAAGAAAAACAGTCGGCGGCTATAATAGCCAGCGCCGCCGATATCGATACCGAAAGCCATACCGCCGACTTTACCGGTTCTCTCAGAGCTCCGACCATTGCCTTGAAATCGACGTTGGACGCGGTGAAAGCAGGTTCTGCGAAAAACGTTATCGTGGCCGCGGCAGACTGCCGCCCGGGAGCCGCCAAAGGTAATCTGGAGCAGGCTATCGGCGACGGCGCGGCGGCCCTGATGATAGGGACCGAGAATGTAATAGCCGAGGTCGAAGGCAGCTACTCCATCTATAACGATTTCACCGACTACTGGCGGGCGGAAGAAGACAAGTTTATTCGCTCCGCCGAAGGCAGGTTTATCGATGAGGTGGGCTATTTCCCCACCATGCAGTCGGCTGTATCCGGCCTTCTGGATAAATACAATCTCGATATATCGGATTTTTCTAAAGTTGTCTATTATGCTGCAGATGCCCGCCAGCATGCCGGTATGGCACGGCGGATGAAACTCGATAAAACACAGGTACAGGACCCTCTCTATAAAGACATCGGCAATACAGGGACAGCGGCGGTACTCCTGATGTTGGTAGCTGCCCTGGAAACGGCCAAAGCGGGGGACAGGATTCTGATGGTCGGTTACGGGGATGGTGCCGATGCGTTTGTGCTACACGCTACCGAAAACATTGAAAAGTTAAAAAATCAATCGATCCTCTCCGGTAAACTGGCAGGAAAGACTGCCATAAGCTACGGTCAGTACCTTACCTGGCGCGAACTTGTGCCGGTAGAAGCATCGACGCTGCCGGAGCGTTCGGCGCTGTCGCTTCAGGGTCGCTGGCGGGAGAGAAGGGTAATTGCCGCCCTGTACGGGGCAAAGTGTAAGAAATGCGGGGCCCCACAGATTTCCCAGATAGGCCAGACGCCGCGGGTATGCGTCAATTGCCAGGCCAAGGACCAGTTCGAACCTTACAAGTTCTCGGATAAAAAGGGCAAGCTCTTCAGCTATGCCATCGACCAGCTGCAGCCTACCCTCAATCCCCCCGGCGTTAACGGCGTCGTTGATTTTGATGAAGGGGGGCGTATGATTTGTGAACTCACCGATTGCGACTCGGATAATGTTAAAGTAGGCATGCCGGTAGAGATGACCTTCCGCAAGATGTTTTACAGCAGGGGTATAAATAACTATTTCTGGAAAGCGAAGCCGGTGGAATGATTATAACTGTCATTGCGAGCCCCGGTGAAATCGGGGCGCGGCAATCCCAGAAATTGTCTAAATATATGATAGAGATTGCCGCGTCTTTACGCTCCTCGCAATGACGATGTTCTATAGGAGGCTGATATATGGACGGAATAAAAGATAAAGTAGCCATCGTGGGTATGGGCTGTACCAAGTTCGGGGAGCGTTGGGATAAAGGGGTGGAAGACCTGGTTGTAGAGGCTGCCTATGAGGCTTTTGAAGATGCCGGTATCGAGCCGAAAGATATCCAGGCGGCCTGGATAGGCACGGTTTTTTCTGGCCTGAGCGCCATCACGCTGTCGCCTTTACAATTGCAGTATATCCCCATGACGCGGGTGGAGAACATGTGCGCAACCGGCTCCGAGGCCCTGCGGGCGGCCAGCTATGCCGTGGCCGCCGGCGTCTGTGATATCGCCCTGGCGGTAGGCGTGGAAAAGCTCAAGGATTCCGGCGCTACGGGAGTCAAGGGACCCAGTGTGGTAGGGGATAACCAGGACGGCAGCTCGGGTATCGGCCCCGGCTACAGTGCCCCGGCTTCGTTTGCCTACCTGGCGACGCGTTACTTTCACGATTACAATATACCGCCCGAGGAAGGCAAGCGACTGCTGGCGCAGATTGCCGTGAAGAACCATCACAACGGCAGCCTCAATCCCAAGGCGCATTTCCAGAACGAGCTGACTATCGAGCAGGTGGTCAACGCCCCGATAATTGCCTGGCCGCTGGGACTTTTCGACTGCTGCGGCGTCAGCGACGGTGCCTCGGTGGCGGTGGTTACCCGCGCCGATATGGCGAAGAATTTTAGGGACGACCCCATTTATATCAAGGCGATGGAAGTTAACGTGGGCGCCCGTCAGGGGGCTATGCGGCAGGACTACGATTTCGTACATATCGAGGAGAACGTCCTCGGTTCGCGCAAGGCCTATGCCGGGGCTGGTATAAAAGACCCCCGCAAGGAGATAAGCTGCGCCGAGGTGCACGACTGCTTTAGCATCCACGAGATGATTGTCTATGAAGACCTTGGTTTCAGTAAAAGGGGACGGGCCCGGGAGGACATCGAGGCCGGGACTTTCACCCTTGAAGGGGAGCTGCCGGTCAATACCGACGGCGGTTTGAAGTGCTTCGGCCACCCGCTGGGCGCCAGCGGCCTGAGGATGATGTACGAGGTATACAAGCAGCTCCAGGGCAAGGCGGGACCCCGACAGGTAAAAAATCCGCACCTGGGACTGACCCATAACCTCGGCGGTAATGCCGGGACGGGCGTTTGCAGCTGCCTTATCGTCGGTAATGAGAAATAATAAGTCATTGTCTCTTTACTATGTCATTCCCGCGCAGGCGGGAATCCAGTGGTGGGGAAAGGGGGTTGGATTGTCGTGTCAAGCCCGACAATGACGTATTTTGGTGATGGCAATTTTTACCGAGGAGGGAATCCTGAAATGAAAATGGCTCTCGAGGGGATAAGAGTTCTTGACGTCAGCGAGGCAGGCTTGGCCCCGGTATGCTGCCGTATCCTGGCGGATATGGGCGCCGAGGTAATCAAGGTGGAGCGTACGGAGGGCGGCGACCAGACGAGGGGCATCCTGAAAATCAGCGGTAATGTGCCGATTTATGATATTAACTACGTATTCGAGTTTTATAACCTTAATAAAAAGGGCATCACCCTGGACCTGAAGCAGAAAGAGGGGCAGGAGATACTCTATAAACTGGTCGAGAAATCTGACGTGTTCGTCTGCAATTTCCGACCTCATGCCCTGAAAAGCCTCGGCCTGGAATACGAGACAATTTCCAAAATCAATCCCCGCATCATCTACACACATTTGAGTGGTTATGGACTCCACGGGCCGGAGAAGGACACCGGCGCTTACGACTTTGTCGGTTACTGGGCGCGGAGCGGCGTCATGGCGTCGCTAGGTGAGCCGGATACACCGCTTCCTTTCCAGATGCCGGGCTTCGGCGATAATACCACCGGAATGTTCTCGGCCTGCGCAATTTTGATGGCCCTTTTCCACCGGGAGCGTACCGGCGAGGGCCAGGAGGTCTGCACTTCTCTTCTCGGCGGGGGGATATGGTCGATGGGCATCGTTCTTTCCTCGGTGCTGGCGACGGGACTGGACTATCCCCGCGTGTCACGGACGTGCCAGAGCAATCCCATCTTCAACAGCTACGAATGCGCCGACGGCAAATGGATTCAGCTTGCCTGTATTCAGGGTGACCGATACTGGGATGGTATCTGCCGGGCGCTGGAGCTGGGCGACCTGGAGAAAGACCCCCGCTTCGAGACCCATGAAAAGCGCATGGAAAATAATCTGGAACTCATCCCGATACTGGACAAAGTCTTTAAGTCACGTACCCAGGCGGAATGGGCGGAAAGGTTGAAAAAGGAGGACCTGGTCTGGACAACCGTGAGAACTCCGGCTGAGGTCGCTGCCGACCCCACCCCGTGGGCGGACGGCTATTTCAGAGAAATCGACCACCCGGCCGGGAAACAGCTTAAAGTAATTATGCCGCCGTGGCAGTTCAGCAAGACCCCGCCTACGGTTCGCAATACTGCCCCGGAGTTCGGGCAGCACACGGAAGAGATACTTACGGATCTTCTGGGGTATAACTGGGATGACGTAACTGCCTTAAAGGATAAAAAGGTAATAAGTTAAGAAGGCCTGTTGATAGCAAACCGCTCACCCTGAGCTTGTCGAAGGGTTAGAAATAAGGTGGGAGGCGGGTTCGGAATTTCACCCTCACCCCTGCCTCTCCCGTCAAGGGAGAGGTGCTGGCAACACTAATTATCGGACTAGGAGAGAATGATGGGAGATTTACTTAAAGACAGAGTTGCCGTGGTCACCGGGGCCGGCAAAGGCCTGGGACGCGCCGAAGCGATCGAGCTGGCGGCCCAGGGCGCCAGAGTGGTAGTCAATGACCTGGGCACGGCTATTGACGGCAGCGGCACCTCCCGAGGACCTGCCGACGAGGTGGTCGCCGAGATAAAAAAAGCCGGCGGCACGGCCGTTCCCAGCTATGCCAGCGTCGCCGAGGCGGAGGGGGCGGAAAGTATTATCGATACGGCCGTCGAGAGCTTCGGAGGCATCGATGTGCTGGTAAATAACGCCGGTTTCACCCGCGACCGGATGATTTATAACATCTCCGATGACGAATGGGATACCGTGATAAAGACGAATCTCTACGGCCCTTTTTACTGCACCCGCGCCGCCTGCAAGATAATGAGGAAGCAGGGCTACGGCAGGATAATAAATACCTCTTCCCACGCCGGTTTGGGCAACATGGGGCAGGCGAACTACTCTACCGCCAAGGAAGGAGTCGTGGGATTTACGCGCACGGTAGCCCAGGACATGGGACGCTACGGCATAACCTGCAACGTCATCCGCCCGCTGGCCGGTACCAGGGGATTCACGGAACTGGTCACCGATAAAGGGCTGGAGGAGGCCTGGGGAAAGATGTGGGGCAAGGAAGTTGCCGTGAGGAAAGTTAAAAAGATGTTGGAAGAGAACCAGCCGGAAGATGTCGCTAACCTGGTCGTTTACCTGGCCAGCGAAAAGGCCGATAATGTCAACGGCTGTATCTTCGAGGTGTGGCACGGGCATATTGGGATGTATAAAGAGCCTGTAACGGTGGATAACGTTCTCTGGAAGGACGGACGGTGGACGCCGGAAGAGCTGGTCGATGCCATGCCGGAAACGCTGACCAAGGACACGGTGCGCGAGGTGCCGCCGTTTATACCATTCTAAAAATAACCAGTTACCAAGGTACAAGAAAAAAGGTAATTTGGTTATCGTATCTTGTTTCTTGGATATTTTAATCTGCTGAGCGGCATATTTAAGATATTATCAATGGGAGGAATAACATGATTAAAAAGATGGACCATGTAGGATTGGTCGTTTGGGATGTTGAGGTGGCAGCAAAGAATTACGCCGATATGTTTGGATTCGAAGTCGTTAGCGAGATGGAAGGTCCCGGCGGTGAATTTAAGTCGGTCATGCTTGCCAACGGCGACATAGTTATCGAAATGTTACAGCCGCTCAAACCGGGCAGCGTCCAGAAATTCCTGGACGAACGCGGCGGCGGGCTACACCACATTTCGTTCGTTACCGATGATATCGAAGGCGAGTTGAATAATATCAAAGCCCAGGGAAAAAAGCTTATCAACGAAGAGCCGATGGCTTTGCCCGAGGGGTCAAAAAGAGCCTTCGTCCACCCGGAGGCTGCTGAAAATGTGCTTATAGAACTGGTGCAAAGAGCCTAGAGCTCAAAGCATTAAAAAATTGGGGTGAAATTGCCCCTGTGATATACTGGAAACCAGCTAGCTCAATCTAAAGGAGATATTGTTCATGGAAAAAGAGTGGTCTGAGTTGACCAGGGAAGAAAAACGCGAAAAAAGGATGCAGAACTATCTGAATCCAACCGATATAAAGTTCCGCGACGCCAGGGCGGAGAAACTCTATAAAGAACGGGTGACCCGCATGATGAAGGTATCCCGGTGCGAGGTGCCCGACCGCGTGCCGGTATCATTGCCGACCGGTCACTATCCTGCCTACTACGGTGGATATGACTTCAAGACGGTGATGTATGACTCCGAAGCCCTGAAAGACGCCTACAGGAAGTTCATGGAGGACTTCTACGAGGACATGGACATGTTTATGGGGCCGGGCTTTGTATTTTCCGGCAAGGTGATGGACATAGCCGACTATAAGAACTACGCCTGGCCGGGACATGGCTTGGGAGATGACGTTAATACCTTCCAGTTTATTGAAGCCGCCTATATGAAGGAAAACGAGTATGATGACCTCATGAAAGACCCTTCCGACTTCGGATTCAGGGTGCTGACGCCCCGAACTATGGGAGCGGCGGAAGGATTACAGTATTTCCCCCCGCTGAGCAGTATGATGGGCACCCCGATGGTGATGGCAATGCCATTTACCCGTTCGGAGGTTAGAGAGACCTTCAAGAAACTGATAGCCGCCGGTGAAGCGATGGAGGAGTGGCAGAAAGAACTCGCGGTCGTAGCTAAGGAGGCTTTGGAGGCCGGATTCCCGGCGGGACGGGGCGGCCTGGGAATAGCCCCCTTCGACATTATCGGCGACTTCCTCAGAGGTACCCAGGGTATAGCTATCGATATGTTCCGCCGGCCTGAGCAGCTCCTCGAGTGCATCGATATGCTCTACGACCGGATAGTCCCCCGGATGATTAACAATATCAATATGTCCGGCGGTTACGCGGTGAGCTTTCCTCTGCACCGTGGTGATGATACTTTTATGTCCCGCAAGCAGTTCGAGAAATTCTACTGGCCCAGCTTGAAGAAATATATCGATGCTTTGATTGAAGAGGGCATTCAGGTATCGCTTTTCGCCGAGGGACGATATAACGAGAGACTGGAGTATATCGGCGACTTCCCCAAGGGCTGGGTTTCCTGGATGTTCGATAAGACAGATATGGCCAATGCTAAAAAGATGATTGGTGACAGGTGCTGCATATCCGGCAACGTGCCCGCCTCGCTGATGGTTGCCGGCACGCCGAAGGAAGTTAAAGAATGCTGCCGTGAGCTTATCGAGACCTGCGCACCTGGCGGCGGTTACATCCTGGCCGGCGGCTGTACGGCCACGGAAACCAGGAACCCGGATAACTTCCGCGCGTTCATGGAAGCCGCCAAGGAATACGGCACCTATTAGTGTTCTTAAAATGGTAATAGAAGTACCGCCGGTGAGCAGGTTTTTGACTTGTCTGCCGGCGGTTTGCTCATTGCTTGAAAGTAAATGCTTTCAACCAAAATAGAATAGTATGTTACATCATGAACTTGAGTATCTGACCTGTTTCTACAATAATAGACATGTGACGTAAACAATCTCTTTATCTGGAGTTGAATTAAATGAAAGCCGAAATTATTACCAGCGGTACCGAGATACTCCTCGGTGATATTACCGATACCAATACGGCGTTCATCGCCGGGCAACTGGCCACGCTGGGAATAGACCTCTACTATACCTCAACGGTAGGGGACAATTACGAGCGTTTCTCCGGCGTTCTCAAACAGGCCTGGGAGAGGTCCGACCTGGTTATTATTACCGGCGGTCTCGGTCCCACCAAAGGGGATATCACCAGAGAGGTCATTGCCGGTCTGATGGGGGAGGAAATGACGGTTGATCCTGACTTAAAAGCGGAAATCGTCGGATTTTTCTCCGGACGCGGCATTGAAATGCCCGAAAATAACCTCAAGCAGGCAACTCTAATACCGTCGTCGCTGGCCCTGCGGAATACCTCCGGCACGGCCCCCGGCTGGTGGGTGGAGAAAGACGGAAAGACGATAATATCATTGCCTGGCCCCCCCGGAGAGATGCAGAATATGTGGCGGGCTCAGGTATTACCCAGACTCCGGGAAAAGAGCGGGGCTGTTATCCTTTCGCGTACTTTAAAGACCTGGGGTTTATCCGAGGGTAAAGTAGATGAGATGGTAACCCCGTTTCTATCGGCGGGTAACCCTACGCTGGCTATATATGCCAAAGCGGACGGCATCAATCTGCGTATTACGGCAAAAGCGAAAACGGAATCAGCCGCTGAAGTTATTATCTCGGAACGCGAACGGGAATTAAGAGGTATGCTGGAGGAGCATATTTGGGGAGTTGATGACGAAACACTGGAGGGGATGGTGGGGCAGCTGCTCAAGTCCAGGGGAATGACGCTGGCTGTGGCCGAGTCTTTCACCGGCGGTATGCTGGCACATTCTCTGTCCGGTGACCCGGAAAGCCGCGACTATTTCAAAGGCGGTATCATCATGCCGACCCGTGCTGATAAAGTTACAAGCGAGAATACGTCAAGGATGGCGCAACAGGCGCGTACACAATTTGCGGCGGATATAGGGGTGGCGGTGGACGGGTATTACCGGACTGCCGGCGCCGTCCCGGCCAGGGGTGATGTATTCATCGCCGTAGATACGGCAGCCAACAGCGATATAATAACGCCCGGATACCCGGGCAATCCGCAGCTGGTACTACGAAGGACTATCAGCCATACCCTTATTTACCTGAGGGAGTTTATCCTGAAGTAAACAGGCGGGTTTAGTATCGCTCTTTTCTTTACCCCCGCTTAAATCGTCTGCCGTCCGGTGACGGGATGGTCGAAATGGAAGGGGCAGATAAAACCTGACGGGTATAAAGTTTCCTCGGGCCTGCCATCGGGACTCAAATTGGGATTTCGTCTGTAGGGACGGTTGATTACTTCTGTGGACTGTCTTTCCGGTTCCACAAAACCAACGGTGTAAGGGCAGTGGAAGGTCATGCACCAGTGTACTTTAAACAGCTTCCATTTGCCGTCCTGTTTTATATAGTCGACCTCATAAACGCCGTTCATCCACCCCGGATTAACCTTACCTCCCTCGGCGGGAAATGCATTGGCGCCGAATCCGTACCATCTCCCTTTGGCGGTTTTACCGTCCGGGTTCACGTGGACGATGCCGGAAAGCTGCATCACCTGGTGGAGAAATTCCGGGTTTTCCGACCACTTGGTTTCGATGTTTTTTCTGCCGTGATGGAAGAAATCCCTGATGTTTTCCTTGCCTATATAATGACCGGCGGCTACCAGCAGGGAGACCTCGTCGCCATCGGCAAAGCAGTCGATTATATCCTCGGCCATCCAGTGTTCCAGATAAAAGCCGTAGGCCCGCTGCAGCTTCTTTATTTCCTCGATATCTTCCAGGGTCCTCAGTCTTTCTTCCAGTATTTTTACCTTTGCTTCCAGTTCTTCTACGTTCATGGTAAACACTCCTTGCCGGATTTCTATTCAGTATCCCTTACGTCTGGTGAATTATACGTATTAAGCGGATTAATACGCAATGACAGCATGACATGGGATAAGAGAAAACTGGCAAAAGTATTTTCAGGTCAGTAGCGCCCTCTCCAGGCGGGGTATCAATGAATCATCCGCATCCTGCGCTCCCACGTATCCCCTGACGAAACCGTATTCCCGCTGTATTATGGACAGGAACAGGGACATAGAATCCGCGGCGGCTTCCC
>CAYYVO010000041.1:0-10502 GCA_964475175.1 uncultured Dehalococcoidaceae bacterium
GGAGCTGGGCTGGGCCCCCAAAGAACTCCATGAAAAAGGCACGGTACTCCAGCTGGAGGTCGGCTCTCCTACCGGCATGAAGCCGCAGGTCGCTAAAGACAACCTTGAGTTTCTCGATGAAGATTTTACAGAGTCCACTGGTATCGAGATTACCACGCCGTGGGACAAAGAAGGCGCCGATGTCCTCCTCATTCACAGCGCCGGGGATATCGTTTCCTTTCCGGAAAGCCCTATCGCCTTCAGCATTATATGCAACGCCGCCGGCATAAGCTGGACGCTTTCTTCGGAAATAGGAGGCTATGACGGCGTGAATTACGGCCTGTTCTATGACGATGTCCAGCTGACCAAAGTAGCTATCCGCCACGCCCGGATTGCCCGAAAACTCAAGGTGAAGAAGATTGTCATGGGGGAGTGCGGACACCAGCATAAGGCCTTCATGACGGTGGCCGACCGCGTGCTTACCGGCGACCTCAATATGCCGCGAGAGAGCGTGATGACCTTTCTCGAAAATATCGTTTTCAGCGGAAAAATCAAGTTCGACCCTTCCAAGAACGACTTTCCCGTGACGCTACACGACCCCTGTAATGTGGTGAGAAACCTCGGTATAGTGGAGCCGCAACGAAGGATTTTGAAATATCTATGCCCGCAGTTCCGGGAGATGACTCCCCACGGTATAGATAACTACTGCTGCGGCGGCGGCGGCGGCCTGAGCGTGATGTCCGATGTCAATTTCACCGACTGGAAGGTGCACGTGGCCGGCAGGATGAAATTCAAGCAGGTGCTGGAAGCCTTTGCCGACCAGCCCGACCCGGAAGTAAAGAAATACATATGCGCCCCTTGCCTGAATTGTAAGCTGCAATTCCGTGATATCCTGGAATACTACGGGGCAAGGGCAAAGTCCGGCATCATATGCGGCGGTCTCGCCGAGTTAATCGTGAACGCCATGGTGGATATCAAAACGCCTTATATAAAGTGGGAAGAGTTTTAGTACTGTAAGCAGTTGCATAGTATATAATAATGTTGATTACGTTGTCTGGGCGCGTTAAAATAAGACATCGGTAATAATTCTTATCCGGGAGGAGATTAGTAATATGGCGCAAATGGAACTGGCTGGCGGCACGTATGAGGTGGATGAGAATGGTTTCATGCAGGAAACCGATAGATGGAACGAAGATATCGCCGAGGCTTACGCCGCTCTTGAAGAAGTCAATGAGCTAACCGATGACCACTGGAAGGCGATTAATTATCTGAGAACTTATTACCTGGAAAACGGTATCTGCCCGATGATTAGGCGGCTTATCAAAGAAACGGGCTTTAACCTGAAAAAACTCTGGGACCTCTTCCCTATCGTGCCGGCACAATCCGCCTGCAAATGGGCCGTTGTACCCAAGCCCACCGGGTGCGTCTAGACCGGTTAACGGCTATACTCTCTTGTGTTTCCACCGCCCCATGACAAAATAAATAATGAAAACGAACGCCGAAAAGACCGTATCGGCCACCAAGGCCCAGCGGACGCCGTAAACACCGAGATTACCCACTTTGGGTAGATATATCGCCAGGGGCACCCGTATCCCCCACATGGTAGTCACATCGATAATCATAGATACCAGCGTATCCCCTACACTGTTAAGACAGCTCATCAGCACCATAATCAGGCCATTCATCATGTAGCTGGCTATCTGGATTTTCAGGAAAGTGCTGGAAATAGCCACCATATCGGGCTCGTTATTGAAGATGCTTACCACGGGATCGGCCCAGAACCACAATACCAGGGAAATGATGAACATTATTCCGGTAAACCAGCCAACCGCTATCCAGGCCGTCTTTACCGACCTCCCCGGCTGACCCGCCCCCAGGTTCTGCGCCGCCAGGATGCCCGCCGCCGAGCCCAGGCCTATGGCCGGCATCAATACGAAGATATCCACCCGTGAAACAAGGTAATGACCTGCCACTGCCAGCGTGCCGAAAGGCGTGATAAACCACATGAATACGATGTTGCCGATATTCATGTGAATCCCGGATATAGAAGCCGGTATGCCGATTCTGGCAATACGCCAGATTATGTCACGGTCAAAGCTGAAGTTTTTCAATGTCAGCCTCAGGCGTGTCCGCCCGCTGGAAAGAATCCAGAGTCCAATAGCGCCGCCGACCCCCTGGGAGATAACGGCGGCGAATGCCGCTCCCCTCACCCCCAGCTCGGGGAATCCCCACCATCCAAAGATGAGGAAAGGACAGAGTACAATGTGGAATAATCTGGTGCCGATGCTTATCTTCATGGGTGTTTTAGCATCCCCGGATGCCTGCATGGTGCTCTGGGCCATCATCCCGAAGGACATGGTAAATATGCCCACAAGCTCGATGCGCATGTAGGCTGCCCCGGCAGCGACGACGGCGGGTTCAAGGTCCCATATCCTTAGTACAGATTCCGCCAGGAAGAACCCAATTGCCGCCACAATTAGCGAGAGGATAGCGCCGATAATCAGGCCTTGCTGGGCGGCATGATTGGCCTTTTCGCTGTCACCCGCCCCTACGAAGCGTGCGACTAGTGCCCTCAATCCGGCGAACAGGCCCATAATCAGCGAGTTTATCAGCATCACGACCGTGCCGGAAATACCCACCGCGGCCATGGCGTCCGGGCCCAGCTTGCCTATCCATATCATGTCGATGGTCGGCCCTATCATCATGACCACGCTGCTGATGGTCATCGGCCAGGCCAGCGACCAGAGGTTGGTGGTTATGTTGCCTTTGGTCCAGTCCCGCTGCATCAGGTTCTTTTCTTCATCGGAATGTTTCTCTTCGTCCGTCACCGGGCACTACCTCTTTCGAACATACGACGATATATAAGCAGCCGTTGGTCACGTTTCGTTCATAGCTTACTTGCCGGCAATTAGACATCAGATGGGTATAACTATGACCAGGATATCAGCAAGAATTAAAGCCATAATACAGCGTCGTAATACGATAGTCAAACAGATATTTCACACGTGCAGTCCTTGACACTATTAGGCAGTGCGGATATTATGCAACCAATATGACCGCGCTGGATTTCATCAAAGACCTTCTGGTGGCTACATTCAGCCAGATGGCTTCACTATTTGCAGGGATTGTCGTTTTCGGGCTGCTGATACACTTCATATCCCATATGACCTTCAAGTCCCTGGAAAGATCATTCGGAAGCAAAGGCACGTATCTGGTATCATGGCTGGGAACCCCTATCCACGAACTGGGACACGCCATTTTCTGCATAATATTCCTGCATAAAATCGTGGAAATCAAGTTTTTCGAGCCCGATCCCGTGACGGGGACACTGGGCTATGTTCACCATACCTGGAACCGTTTCAATCCCTGGCACATACTGGGGAATTTCTTTATCGGCATCGGCCCGGTAATACTGGGCTGCGGGGCGCTGTTTGCCCTGTTCTACTTCCTGATTCCCGATAGTTCACGCGCCTGGGACGATATCATTGCTCAGGTAAAAGAGATAGACGGGAGTTATTCTGTAGGGAGCTATCTCTCTGTCCTGCAGGGCTCGGCGCTGGTAATGGTCAAACTCATATTCACATTTTCCAACCTGGCAAGCTGGCAGTTCTGGGTATTCCTCTACCTGGCTGTCTGTGTAGCCTCCAATATCAGACTCAGCTGGTCCGACCTGAAAATCGCCCTATCCGGTCTGGGCTGTGTCGTTTTGCCTTTTCTCCTGTTAAACCTGATAGGTCTCGTTACCGGTTCCGGCACCGATAGATTTTTCCCTGTCACCGCCTCATCGCTGGGAGTGGTTTACAGTCTGCTGATACTTGCACTGGTTATGGTGGTGATAGGCTTTATCCCCATATATATTCTGGCGGCCATCAATTATAATTTAAAATACCGGTCTATATTGAATCCATTCTAACGGACTCATATAATATGAAAAATCATTCGTTAAGGAGGCATGAGAATGGCCGGAAATAAATATGAAAAATATATCGTCAGGGATGCCATGCGTCCTGAAGGCTTCCTCGACCCCATGGTTGCCGACTTTATGACGATGCCGCCGCTGATATTTCTCAACGGTGACAAGCCGGTAAAAGGCTCCAACCAGTTTCTGGAGGTTGTCTGGATTTGGGCAGAAGGCGCCGCAGCCGTTAACCCCGACCGGCCTCCCCACTCGCACGAATTCGACGAGGTCTTTGTATTTCTCGGGAGCAACCACGAAGACCCTAATAATTTAGGCGGGGAGGTGGAGTTCTGGCTGGGAGAGGGAGATGACACCGAAAAATACCTGCTAACTACTTCGACATGCATCTTCGTACCCCGCGGGCTGGTGCACCTGCCGATGATTTTTAAAAACGTTGCCAGGCCTTTTCTGCTGGTCACCTTCGGTGTGGATATGGGCGGAGAGTGGGTGAGAGATAAATCCCCAAGAGATTAGGCCGGTTTGCATAATTACATTGATTGGGTATGTAATTAACAGGGGGATAATATGAAGAGTATTTTAGTCAGGGACGTTTACCAGCTGCACGGCACGGCTTCAATCACCATGGACGAGGAGGCTCCTTTAGAAGACATCATCTCCAGGTTCGCTCATGAGCCGGCAATTCGCGGGGTGTTCCTCGTCGACGGCGAGCAGCGTTTCGCCGGAACGGTCTCGCGTGCTGCTATCCTGAAATGGGCGGATTACCAGCTCTTTGGCAAGTGGAAGAGCGGCGTGCCGAACTCGGAAGTTACCAATAAAATCACGGCGGTCAAGGCCAAATACCTGGCGAGGGGGGACTGGCATTCGCTCGGTGTGAGAGAAGACGATACCCTTGCCGAGGCCTTCAAGCAGATGATGAGCTTCGGTGAAGATATCGTCCCGGTTATCGACGATGACGGGAAAGTCGTCGGCGACCTTCGTCTTTCCGAGCTCCTCCTCAAGGCCATAGAGGTCGGCCGAGAACAGAAGATAGAAGGGTAAAAACTAACTCATGAGTATCGAGGTCCATCTTCCACCTTTCTTTCAACAGCTTGCCGGCGGCGTTAAAACGGTAAACGTCAGCGGAAAGACTGTAGGCGAATGCTTTGAAGGTATTGCCAAGCAATACCCGCAGCTCAAAGCGCGGCTCTACAACAGGCAGGGCAAACTGATGAAAGGCCTGAATATCTTTATAAACGGTGAAAGTGCTTTCCCCAAAGAACTGGGCAAGCCGGTGAACGACGGGGATACAATTCACATAGCCTCTCTTGTCTTCGGAGGATAAAGACGGATACCTTTAATAAAGTACCCTTCGACAAGCTCAGGGTGAGCGGTTATAACAGTCAGTTATAGGGAGCGGGCTACCAGCCGCTCATGGTGAGTCCGTCGAACCATAGCGGCAGCATTAGAAGAATGTTTATTATTTTAATTACAAAGATAAAATAGAATCCTATAAATTTGTCAATGGACAGCCAAACAGTCCATAATATTAACGGAAAACAATATAGACTTTTTCACAGGAGGTGAATATGGCGTTAAATACAGGCCGGTTACTGAGGATAAATCTCTCCAGCGGAAAAGCCACAACGGAGACTATCCCTGAGAAAATCGCTGAGGACTTCATCGGGGGGCGGGGGTACGGAGTAAAGTACCTCTATGATGAACTGGCCCCCGGCACCGACCCTCTCGGGGAGGACAATAAGCTGCTGATGCTCAACGGTCCTCTGGCGGGCACAATAGCTCAGGCTGTCTCCCGCTGGATGGTATGTACCAGGAGTCCCCTAACCGGTGCATTTGCCCGCTCTGTCTGCGGGGCAGACTTCGGGGCATGGATGAAGTTTGCCGGGTATGAGCTGTTCATCGTTGAAGGCAAGGCCGACAGGCCGGTTTACGTAAACGTGACTCCCGACGGCTGCCAGGTACTTGATGCCGGTGAAATCTGGGGTAAAGATACCAAAGAGACGCAGGCATGGCTGACCGGTCAGCACGGCAAGAATACGCGTGCAGCCTGCATCGGCCAGGCCGGGGAGAACCTGGTGAGATATGCTGCAATCGTCAGTGACAGGCGTACCGCCGGACGCTGCGGCACCGGCGCCGTGATGGGCTCGAAAAACCTGAAAGCAATAGCCGTCACGGCAAACCGGAATGTTCAGGTAGCCCACCCCGAGGCCTATGATAAGGTTGCCCGGGAGCAGGTCGAGGCTCTCCGAAATAATCCGGGCTTTCAGAACCATAAAGAATGGGGCACCACCGCCACCCAGGACATTACCAACGCTATCGGCATCTATCCGGTGCAGAACTTCCGCTACGGACAGCAGACCGATTATCAGAAAATCGTCGGTGCGGAGTACCGCAAACTCAGGACGGGCGATATGGGCTGCTATTCCTGCGCGGCACGCTGCGGCAAGGTGCATACCGTCAATTCCGGAACCTATGCCGGGGCTCACAGCGAAGGCCCGGAATACGAATCAATCTGGGCATTCACCGGCCCGATAGAAAGCAACAGCATCGAGGCCAGTATTGCCGCCGACCAGCTTTGCGATGATTATGGAATGGATACGATTAGCGCCGGCGGCTCTATCGGTTTCGCCTACGAGCTCTACGAGAAAGGCATCCTGAAGAAGTCGGATGTCGATGGCCTTGAGCTTGTCTACGGCAGTCATGAGCCGATGATCGCCCTAGTGAAAAAGATTGCCATGCGCGAAGGCATCGGCGACCTCCTGGCCGAGGGCACCATGCGCGCCGCCGTCAAAATCGGCAAAGGCGCGGAAAACTACGCCATCCATGTAAAAGGCATGGAGCTGCCCGCTTATGAACCGAGGGGAGCCAAGTCCCAGGGCTACAACTACGTCACCGCCAGCGTCGGGGCCAGCCACTGCTACGGCTACGCCGCCCAGGACATCTTCGGCGCTCCCGAGCCAAGACCGACCGACCGCTTTTCCGAAGATACTGCGGACGTGGTTATCTATAACCAGGACGGTACCGCTTACAAGGAAACCGGTATTGCCTGCGGTTTCTCCGGCGGCTGGGGCTGGGGGCACCTCTTCGGGAAGCTGCTGGCAGCCTCCAGGGGCATCGATAAATTCGAAGATGACGACTACCTGTGGAAGGTCGGCGCGCGCATGTTCACTCTAGAAAAGGCCTTCAATATTCGCGAGGGCTTCGGACGGGCTCAGGATACCTTGCCCAAGCGGATGCTCACCGAACCCCTGCATACCAGAGAGGCGCCGGGAGAGGGCCAGATGGTAAGCTATCAGAAAGAGTTCCTGGATAAATACTACGAGCTGCGCGGATGGGATAATAACGGCGTCCCTACTTCGGAAAGATTAAAGGAACTGGGGCTGGACTACATAATAAAAGATATAAGTTAAGGCAAGGTATAATACTACAGAAGCAAGGAGATAAAGACAATGGCAGAATCTAAATACGGCAAGTATATCTGCACCGACCTCAAACAGGGTGTGAAGATGCCGGGCTTCAAAGGCGACCAGCACATCGGTCAGGGCTACCGGGATGGCTACCGCATGCCCCTGGAGCACGTTATCTGGATGGACGAGGAGGTTATCCCGGGGGCTTTCTACGCGGAATGCACCTGGCAGTGGCCGGCAACCATGAAAGACCAGAGGGCGAGAGTAATCACCCCGGAAATGATAGCCAAGATGAAGGAAGGACCGGGCATTACTCCCCACTCACATCCCTTCATAGAACTCTTCTGCTATTTCGGGACTAACATGGATGACCCGAGCGAACTCGGCGGCGAGATTGAGTTCTGGCTGGAGGACGAGGAGTTCCGGCTGACCAAGAGCTTCATGGTCTATATTCCCGCCGGCATGAAACACTGCCCCCTGATATTCCACCGGATGGACGCCCCAATGTTTCATCTTACGGTGGGTTCGGGGCACATGTATGTATAGTCAGCCGAGGTGTTTACCCCGGCTTTATCATCATTTAGGAAAGAGGTAACCGAAATGGCGGAAAAGAAATATGCTAAAAACGTAGTAGATTATGATAAACCACCCGAGAAGCTTCCGGAACACCGTATGAAGGTCGACCCCGAATTCGTTAAAAGGATTGTCCATGTGGGCCCGGATACCGTGCCCGGAGCCGAGTTTTACAGCGAGGCCAAATGGATAATGCCCGGCTCCAAGGAAGAAATAAAGGAAACGGAATCCCACACACATGAATTCGGGGAGCTTATAGGCTGCTTCGGCTTCAATTACGATGACATCCAGGACCTGGGCGCGGAAATAGAGTTCACGGTGGATAACAAGACATACAATATAACCAAGAGTTTTGCATCTTTCGTGCCGGCAGGAGTACAGCACGGGCCGCTGATTATCAGGAATGTAAAAAGGCCGATTTTCCAATTCATTGCCGCTGACACTGAAAAGTACGAATAATAAGTAGTATAGCGTCGGAAATAGCAAACGGTTATAATAATCAAGTAATAAACAGAAAACTGAATTTCAAGCACGAGGCACCGGGGAGTCGTTAGATGCAGGATACAGGTGGAATAATCGGCAGGTTCAGTGAAAAGGGATATCGCCTGACGCCGCAGAGGTTGATGATTCTCTCGGCTATTGAGGATAGCGATGACCATATCAGCGCCGAGGAAATACACGCCCAGGTGGCTTCCAGATACTTCAACGTCAATATCTCCACGGTCTATCGCACGCTGGAGCTTTTAAAAAAACTTAATATGGTCTATGAGGTAGACCTGGGAGAGGGACGCATTCGGTACCACGCCGAGGAGAGCGGCCACCATCACCACCTGGTCTGTCAGAACTGCGGAGATGTAATCGATATCGACGAAGCCACACTGTCTTCATTGCGGGATATCCTGCTTCTCGACCACGATTTTCGGGCTGAACTGAAGCATGTAGCTATCTTTGGTCTCTGCAAGAAGTGCCGCAAGAAATCCGGCGGGAGCAAACCCTGATGCCCGGCAAGCACAGGGAAAAGTGGGAGAAGGAAGTCCTCGGACCGGCCCTGAAGCGCTTCCCGGAAAGACAGCCCAGGTTCGAGCTTACTTCCGGTACGGAGATACATCCCCTATATACCGCCGATGATATTCAGGGGACGGACCTTGAAGAATCGCCCGGCTATCCCGGCGAATATCCCTATGGGCGGGGCATCCAGCCAACCATGTACCGGGGCCGTCTCTGGACCATGCGCCAGTACTCCGGTTTCGCCTCGGCGGAGGAATCCAACCGCCGCTACCACTACCTGCTTGAGCAGGGACAGACCGGACTCAGTATTGCTTTCGACCTCCCCACCCAGATTGGTTATGACTCCGACCATCCCCTGTCGAAGGGCGAGGTCGGCAAGGTGGGCGTGCCCATCGATACCCTGCACGACATGGAAGTCCTTTTCCAGGATATACCGCTGGATAAAGTCAGCACCTCCATGACCATCAACGCAACCGCGCCCGTGCTGCTGGCCATGTATATCGCCCTGGCTAAACGGCAGGGCGTTGATTTAGCAAAGCTGGACGGGACGGTCCAGAACGACATCCTTAAAGAATATATCGCCCGGGGCACCTATATTTATCCCCCTAGCCCTTCCATGAAGCTTACCACCGATATCTTTAAATATTGCAGCGAAAACCTGCCGCGCTGGAACACCATCAGCATCAGCGGCTACCATATCCGGGAAGCCGGCTCCACGGCCGTACAGGAAATCGCCTTTACACTGGCCAACGGCATAGCCTATGTGCAGGCGGCTATCGATAGCGGCCTCAACGTCGACGATTTCGCCGGGAGACTGTCCTTCTTTTTCGATGCCCACAACAACCTGCTGGAAGAAGTCGCCAAGTTCCGGGCGGCCCGGATTCTCTGGGCTAAAATCATGAAGGAGAGATTCGGCGCTAAAAACCCCCGCAGCTGTATGCTCCGCTTCCACACGCAGACGGCCGGGGTCACGCTGACCGCCCAGCAGCCCTATAACAACATCGTCAGGGTAACGCTCCAGGCGCTGGCCGCTATCCTCGGCGGAACGCAATCGCTTCATACCAATTCTTACGACGAGGCTTACGCCACCCCTTCCGAAGAAGCAGTCACCACCGCCCTGCGTACCCAGCAGATACTGGCCCACGAGAGCGGTGTTGCCGATTCGGTCGATCCCCTGGGCGGCTCCTATATGGTGGAGTCGCTGACACAGAGCCTGGAAAAAGCAGCTAAAGAGTATATCGATAAAATCGACAGTATAGGCGGGGCCCTGGCGGCCATTGAGAAAGGTTACCAGCAGCGGGAATTGCAGGAGAGCTCTTACCGCTACCAGAAAGAGGTTGAGGCCGAAGAGAGGGCTATCGTGGGAGTCAACAAATTCGTTGCCCCCTACTTAAAAATCGATAGTCTTGTCCGCATCGACCCTGCGGAGGCGAAAAAGCAGGTGGCCGGACTCGATAAAATCAAAAAGGAACGGGATGCCGGCGAGGTAACCGCTTCCCTGGAAAACCTGAAAAAGACCGCCCGAAGCAGCGATAACACCATGCCCGCCTTCATCCGGTGCGTCGAGGCCTACGCCACGGTTGGGGAAATCTGCGATACTCTGCGTGAGGCATTCGGTG
>CAYYVO010000042.1:0-10379 GCA_964475175.1 uncultured Dehalococcoidaceae bacterium
TGGTAAGGGTATATTGCTGAGGAGCAGCACCAAAATGTATACTTATCGGGCAATTTGGATGCAGCCCCATTCCATCATCCCACTCACTAAGGGGGATTGGACTTTCTTCGGCTTCTACCCCGTTGATAAAGAGATGTACTTCATCATCGTTGTCACCGCTAAAACTAAGCGCATAATATCCCCCCAAACCTCCTTCTGTTGAAGTTGTAACACTGGCCACACTCTCGCCGTTAATTATTGCTTCTATCACGGAGTCATCTGGGGCCCTTTCCCCGCCAATGTAAGCATAGCCCCACATTGTCATAGGTGGTGATGGCGGCTGTGCTAAAACTGTTGTCGGGAATAGTATGGAAGCCAAAAATAACACGAGTAGTATAGACGTGATTCTAACTGTATGATTCATCATTGTTCAACCCCCCTTAGTTGGTTGCTGTATTTTTTTAGATAAAGATATCTACAGCTTAATATCTTGATTCCTCTTCCTCTCTATATGTACCAGCTTTGGTGACCACCTTTATCTTCCCTGCCGCAGCCGCTTCCCGTTCCCGCATGAAATGCGAGGCGCTCTTAAGCGGCCACCAAAGCTGGATATGCAATTATGGGCCCTCCTGTGCAATTGGTGGTACGATTTCACCCCACCACCATAAATCAATCAGGTATAGCCATAAACCATAACCTACCAACATATCTTCGTCATTGGTAAGTTCATAGAATTGACCATCAGCCGGATCATAGTAGCGTAGGAAAGTAACCTCATCGGCGATGACCAGGTCATCAAGGTCCCAGTCAAGTGTCTGCAAGTAGTAGTCTACCCTCATCGCGTCATCTGCCTGGGTAATCTGACCGTCATCGTTGAAGTCCATGGCCTTGTAGCCGACAAGGCTCCAACTACCGCAGATTAAGTATGTTGGTGGTAAGGCAACGCCTACCTCATATTCAAGTCCAATACCTGTGAGGTTTGCAGCCTCATCCATATGGATGATGTATCCGTATCCGTCTACTATTTCCTCCAGCTTTTCAACCCCGATATTTGTGTAATACGCATCGGGTTGACCGGGGAGATAAGTTTGCCAGGTTAGTGTGCAGGAATCGTAACTCCACACGTCTACATACGCGCCATCGATTGAAAGTAATACGGCATCTATATCCGAGTCCAGCGGAACCAGCGGTATTGAGAAGTAGTTCCAATCCACCGCGAGCGGTACATCGTATGCTATACCTTCTTCTGGTTCAAAATTGGCAGTTATTTCCTGGTCCTCGTCCATGGTTACGGTGGTGGTAGGTTCATTCGGATCAGCTACGTCACCCGTCCAGTTCACGAACTCCCAATCTTCAGCCGCGTCAGCAGTGATACCGACCACTTCCCCTGCGGGATAGGGATGTGTGCCTTCTGCAGGAGTTGTGGTGCCTTGCCCGTTTATCAACATGGTGAGAGTAAATTCGCCTTCCAAGATTTGCTGTATTGTAACGTTGTCTGATTCTATGTTCTCTGCAAGAGCAGGTTCATCGGTGTTCTCGTCCGTGCCATAGGGTGTGACACTGATGGTAACATTACCGGAACCGTTGCAAACCAACAGCCAGCTCAACGAGCCGGTACTGCAGGTCCCTCAGCCATCTCCTGCGCCGTCGAGGTCACCGATATCTTTATCGGCGGTCTCACCTTGCTGTAGCTCCGCCGGGCCGTCTATCACCAGAGTTGCCCCGGCACCGAGCACGCCTGCCTCACCGGTATTGCTGATAGTAGCATCAACCTGGAATTCCGCATCGAATGCAATTATTGCCCCATCTTCCGGAGCCGTTATGTTAGCCGTTAAATGCCCTTTCAACTCCTGGGTGATGGTAAGAGTACCGGTTTCGATATTAGCCTCAAGGACGGGCTCACCGGTGTTCTCATCGGTTCCGGAAGGAGTGACCAGGAATTCTACAGTTCCGCTTCCGGTACACTGAATCTCCCAGGTGAACTCCTGAGTAGCGGCTTGGGTAAGTGCGGCTACACTAGCCGGGTCGGGACCACTTAATATGGTAGCGGTACCTGTACCTCCGGTGATTGTCAAAGCGGCGGTTACATCGTTTGCCACTGCCTCACCTGCGTTGCGGACAGTAGCACTGATAGTGAATTCCTGGAGTGTTGATGCCGTGTCATCGGTTAGGTCCGAGCTAACATCGGTAACTTGAAGATGTGATTTTAACTCCTGGGTGATGGTAACCTGGTCAGATTCAATGTTGTCATCCGGGATATCAACAAATCCACCATTGTTATCCGGGGTCTGTCCCGATGCATTTATCGTTATTGTTGCCTGGCCTGGGAATATGCATTGTAGCGGCCACCATACCGCTTCCGCAGATGTATCTCCGGCGGCAATGGCGCCAATGACGATAGGAATGCCAAGTTCTACAAGTGTAGCAGTAACACCAGAGGCATCTTCCAGTCCCGTATTTGTAACCGTGGCGGATGCGTTAAAGAACTGCTCGGTGGAAAAAATATCTCCATCTGCAGGAGCGGTGATGTTCACTACCAGATGCGCCTTGGTGATGCTGAGGTTGCGATGACGTACCCCTTCCTGCCAGGTGTAAGGGCTCTCAGCGGCTTCTATACCATGAACAAAGAGCTCGACATCGTCGCCATATTCTCCTTGTATAAACAATGCGTAGAAGTTATCCGCTAGTCCTTCGCCACCGGTTGTGCCTGAGGCAACTTGGTCACCGTCTATCTCGGCTGTTACCGGGGTACCGAAGGGCGCTGCTGCCCCGTTGATAGTTACCAGTCCATCCAGCGCCATAGCATCGAATCCTGCCGCCATGACGGTCGCTACGGGGGCCAGGGCCAGCAGAACGGCCAGGCAGACCAGCAATCGGCCTAATCTTGGGAAAAGTTTATCCTTACTCATTATTCATTCCCCCTTTGTGGAAAGGGGGTAGGGGATTTTAACACCTTTATCCACCTACCCCCTCTCTAGATTCGGGTTGTTACTATTCTTCTACGACCGGGGGTACTATGACCAGACCAGATTCACTAGCCCATAGCCAGTAACCTTTACCGATCCACATTGCGGCGGCCTGTGCCAGCTCTTGCCAGCCTGCACCAGGCTCGTAGTAGCGGAGGAAGCGAACTTCCTGACCGATTATTACACCATTGTAGTTGGCGTCTGTGTTGGCAAGGTAGTACCCCACTCTCATGGTGTCGCCCGCTTGAGTGATCGTGTCGCTGTCGTCGAAGTCCATGGTCTTGAAGCCTGTCAGGTTCCATCCGCTGAACAGGTCATATGTTGGAGGAGGCTCAGCACCGGGATTGAGCTCATAACCCTGGTCGTTAATAGTATCGGCAAAAATCATGCGGATAATGTAACCGATGCCCGGTTCGATATCCGTAATCTTGTCAATGCCCAATGCGGTATAGTATGCATCGGGTTGTCCGGGTACATAGAGCTGCCATTCCTGACCGACGTAGGACCATACTTCGGTATAGAATCCCGTAATGTCGTAAAGTACTTCATCGATATCAGAGTCAAGCGGGAAGACAGGTATGGACATGTAGTTCCAGTCTTTGGCCAGCGGTACACTATACGTGAGATATGCTGGTCCCTGTGAGAGGGTAATAGTATCGAACACACTGAGCGGGCATCCAGCATAGGTGGTTGATACCGTTACCATAATTTGAGTTGTGCCCGGATGTTCGCAAACCACTGTCCACTGGGCTTTCATCCCGTCTACATCAGGTTGCTCGATGTTCCATGGTACAGTGCCGATAGTCTTTGTGGCTTCCTCACCGCCTGCCAGAGACGAATTGTCATCGAGGAAGCTGATGGTGGCGGTGACATTCTCTATCTCGCAGGGACAGGTATCACCTCCGCCGACGTTCTTGATAATGGCGTCGATACTGAAGGGCATGCCGGTGGTAATACCATCGGGAGGATCAGCTTCGATTGTTACCGATAGCGGGAACTGATTTACGGTGAGTGTTCCACTGGAATCACTGACTGGACCGCAGACGCCTGAACCGGCAACTTCGACACTCATAACGATTGCACAATCCTCTTCGGAAGAAGCTTCAGTGGGACCTGTGCAGTGTACTCTCCACTCAGCATATGCTAATTCTCCGGGGCTTAACGTGGTAGTCCAATCCGGGTTGGTAGTGGTGATTTCGGCCTCGGCAACCGGTCCTTTAGTCTTGTAGTCGGCCGTGATTGCCACACCAGCCCCTGGGGCAGTGTTGAAGGTTATTTCTCCGGTTGCGTCATTTAGCGCGTAACCCGTGGGGGCAACAGGGACGCCATTTTTATAGATTGTTTCTGATCCTGGATACACATTATCGTAATCCAGTTCAAAGTCTGTGTTTGAACCATCGCCGGTGCCGACGGCTTCACCCGTGATGACAAACGTTAGTGTCGGCTGAACACCTGTGGCGGTGCCGTCACCACTGTTAGTGATGGTGCTGGTTACCTCATAGGTGGAATCGACGGTAACCCAATCACAGGCCGCTGTATCAATGGTGGCCTCCAGCACCGGTCCATCAACCTGTTTAAAGGTTATTTCATCCTCGTTGGATATGGTGACTGCATCGTATATGCCGGATACGTAGATGTTAACGGTTACCACACCGGTGCCGGTGCATTCCAGGTGCCAGGCATCAACCATCGTTACTGTTTCGGTACTATCGAGAGTAGCGCCATTTACGTTTATGGTGGGATTCGGAGTTGTTCCATCCAAAGCCACCGGACCATCAAACGTAATTACGGCTCTAACAGTTCCGAGGTCTTCCGTATAGCAGTTTGTAACAGTGAAAGTGATGGGGATGTCGGCACCGATACAGTACTCACTGTCCACCGAGGCGATTTCCACTATCAGGTATTTCTGGTAGACCTCAACGGAATCAGAATGGCTGACTACATCTTCACAGATATCACTGGTACCTTCGGCTGTTACGGTGAAGGTGGTGTAATCCGGAGGGTTATCCTCTCCGGTACAATCTACAGTAAAGTAGTCGGAGTAGTCGCCGTGCTGATCGAGATCGCCAACGTCTATTACAAGGTCATCAGGGTCAACACCGTGTATCTCCGCATTGCCAGCTATGCTCAGGGTAACGGTAACATCCGTCAGGTCGGCATAGCCGGTATTGGTGACCGTGAAGTAGATGAAGTTAGAGCCGCAAGCCGGTCCCCACTTTTCTGGTTCGGGGTAGTCACTCGGCGAGGTGATTACTACTTCAATTCCTTCCCTGACCACCTGAAGCACGGTACCTGAGTCTTCTGAGATGTCATAGCCGGGAATTAGGTCACCGGTGATGTCATCATAGCCGGCGGGGGTTACGGTAAACGTGGTTAGGCCTGCTCCGGTGCAGTGTACCGTCCATTCGGCCGTGTAAGTCACACCGGGAGCGATATCGCCCAGCTCCTTGGTGTAAGACTCTTCATCAACCAGCGCGGCAGTGCCCGTATCGTGAATATCTCCTATCTCGAGGGTAGCGGTAACGTTCTTTGCCGTCTCCTGGCAATCGTTGGTTATCTCGGCATGTACCGAGAAAGTCTGGCTGACAAAGGCCTTGGTAGGTAATTTTATAACCGTACTCAGGCAGGGGTGCGTGGGGTCTATCTGAGATATGCCGGCAGTATCGGTATCGGTAGCGCCCTCGAAACAATCGGCGCTGACTGCAATAGTGGTAGCGCCGGAGTGCGTGCACTGTACCCACCAGGATACGGTTGCCGATTCACCATCATCAAGGTCTCCGACGTTCTGAGGGTTATCACCGGATACCCAGGCGTAGTTAGCGCCGGTTTCCAGTGTACCTTCAACATCTGTGAGCGTACCACCGCTGGTGTTGGAGATGACGGCGAATACCTGGAAGTTCTGGTTTACCCATACCGTGTCATCGTCATCGATAGGTGTGGTAATAGTAATGGTGATATCCGGTAGTACCTGGTCTACATCTACGTCATCGGTAGCGGACGGTGTCACCGGGTCTCCTGACATAGCTCCGGTTCCTAGGGCATCCGCTTCAAAGTTAACAGTACCTGCACCATCGCAGTGGTACACGTATACGAAGACCTGCCAATCACCGGCAAGAATATCAGCCATGGCCGGTGTGGGGCCGCTGACCCAGCTCGCCAGGCCGGTGACGGTTAAATCAGGCACAACTTCCTCAGCGGTCTCGCCCGGAAATCCGGCAATATTGTCAACGGTGACGGTTACCGTGATGTCCTGACAAACGTTGTATTCTATTTCGTCAGTATCAACAGTTACCTCTAATTCTGCCGGGTTGTACTGGTTTACCTCGACAGAATCCGCGGCCGTACCCGTTAAGTCAGCGCCGGTGTTATCGGCTGTACCTCCCACCACGGTTAAGTAAATCGGACTGTCAAGCCCCGCTCCCATACAATGTAGTGTTACCGTGCCTGATTGGGGAGGATCGCCACCATTTACGTCGGGGAAAGTCACGTCCGCAAATGTGCCGCCACCAGCAATTTCAACATGTACACCATCGACGGTCACCCTGAGGATAACATCAGAGGCGTCCTCGTCCCCTATGTTCTCGACGGTAACGGTAGCGGTGAAGTTGTCACATACCAGATAGTCTTCTTCAGGTACATCTATCGTTACTACGAGTTCGGCAGCACCTTCTTGAGTGACTGTTTCGCTATCAGAGGTAAGCAGACCTAGGGCGATTGGTTCATCGCTACAGCCATCTGTACCCGCCGGGGTAACAGTGATTGTGGTGGCTCCACTACCGGTACAGTGCATCAACACGGTTACATCTTCCGCGGTTTCACCGCCGGCGATGTCACCTATGTACACCAACACGGGGACGCCTTCTCCGTTGCTGTCCACCTCAGCATAAGCGCCGGGGTTGATGCTGACCGTTACGCCCCTGGCCTCGACATTGCCTATGTTGTCAACATCGAATACCAGGTTAAAGTCCTGACATTCGGTGATTGTAGTGGCCGGGGCGGGGGAGCTGATGGTTACCACAAGCTCTGCCTGCTGCTGCTGGATATCGACGGAGTCAGCGGTATAGCCACCTGTCCAGGGGGTTAAATGGTCGGTGTCTTCAAAGGCGGTCACGTCCACATCTATGGTACCATCACCCGGGTCGTCGCATTGAACCGTCCAGCTTACCGTGCTGCTGTTGGTACTTGTGGCGAGAGGATCTTCAGTGATGGGTTGCTCTGCCCCCGGGCTCACAAGCGACATGCCGGCAGGCAGGGATATGGTTAGGTTGACACCGTAGGCGGGGTATGAGGCATCTGTGTTTTCAACTTCGGCGGTTACAGTGAAGGTATCGCCGACGCATACCTCCTCGGGGGTACCAGTTGGGTCGGTAATGGAAACAACGAGAGGATCGGTAGCCAAAGCACTCGCCGGCGCGGCAAATACCAGCCCCAGACTCACGGCCAGTATCAGGGCTATCATTACGCGCCATGTATAAGCTAGTTTCGTTTTCATCAGTATTTATATCCTCCTTTGGTTGGCTTTCGTCTTAATTCCGGGATTTTCCAGACCTGTTTCGATAGAACCACCTCCCTTACGTTAAGCATTTGATATATCCTCTCCTGAACACTGCTCGCCTCCTGTACAGGGTTGTCTTCGTCCGCCGCCATTCAGTTCAGGTAGCTTGAATCCTTTGCTTGCTAAGGCCAATGCATCAGGATATCTTCTATCGATATCACCCCCTTTCCCTGTTTCCTGCCTGCTTTTATGAAAATGAAGGTATTTCGGTGCTTTCCTGGCTGCCTCCGGAATAGCCTCGCATCACTTTCTCTTTTTCACGCTTGACAAGGTCTTCAATCATGGTTACCAGGTCCTCATCCAGCTCAGGGTACTGCTCGCGCATATATTCACAGAAATCCGGCAGCCCGTTTTTGTTCTCCAGATTCCTGAGGAAAAGCTTCAGGGCGGTCATGACTGCCGTCTTAACAGCCTCGTTAAAGGTCTGCTGCTTTCTGCGATTGCGCCACGGGCCTTCTTTCCTCGTCACGGTATTAATGAAATCGTGATAAAGACTCTCCGGCACTTCCAGGACCATTATTTTTGTTGCGTGCATAATTCCTCACCACCATTAGGGGAGGAGATAGCAGTGAGGAGTAATTCACCGCTACCTTACCCCCTCCTAACTCTGATACATGAAGCGTTGGGAAAGACTGAGAGTCAAATGTCCTCCTTTTATCAGAGTTTTTCCGTTTTTTCCTGCCCCGTTTGTTCTTGTTAAAAATAAATGTTATAATTCCATCAATGACGCCCTAGCAGCGTCAGACAGACCTAAAAATGTCACAATAGGTTGCAGCATCACTAACCTAAAGGGCATGGCTTGCCCTCCGCTGCTAGGCGTCTAATTAGGGTAATCAATTGAATAAGTTGGTGATAACAACTCATATCACTGCAGCCCCTCTCTGCACGAAAAAATCGCTGGCATCCGGAGATTCCAAGAAGTTTTATTCTCAAGAAACCGCCAGACAGTATTCTCAACAGAGTTACTCTATTATCCTCGGTAGTGTATCTAGTTTATTAGAAACTTGCGAATACATATATGGATGTCAAAGTAACGTACCCGTAAGTTCCATTTGATAATATTTTTACACATGTTGAGTTTGATATGTATATAACACATTAGATATAAAATGTCAAGCCCGTTAGATAATTATTTATCTAATATTATATAGTTTTGTTTGTATTTGGTTGAATAATGGGGAACTTTCGTAAAAATGGGATATAGAAAAATGGCCAATGGAGTAAATTGTCCATACTGCAATAGCGAAGGTGTGCTGAAATATGGTAAGTACAAGGGCGTTCAGCGTTACTGGTGCAAGATATGCAGGCGTAAATTCAAGGCCGATGATACGTTATTCCATGGCAAGACACCAGCCGGTCAGATTGCCACGGTCCTGGAAATGTATTACGAAGGTATGAGTATTCAGGCTGGGAGAAGGCATTTAGAGCAGGAATACGGCAACATACCTTCTACGTCCACAATTTACGGATGGATATTGAAATATACCCGGTATTTTACCGATAGCATTAAGGACTACAAACCCAAGGTAGGCGATACATGGGTAGCCGATGAATCAATAATGGAAATAGATGGCAAGAGTGTCTGGCTCTGGGATATCATCGACGAAAAGACCTGCTTTCTATTAGCTTCTTATGTGTCTCGCAATCGCTCAGTCCAGGAAGCTCAGCTAATTCTAAAGCATGCCTGTGAAATAGCAGGTGATACACCAAAGACGATTATTACGGACAAACTCTATTCCTGTTTTGAAGGTGTAAAAACGGTATTTAAAGGTGAATATGGCGAAAGGGAAGACGGGCATTTCAACATTGGTAATAATCCCAATCTGATTGAAAACTGTCATTCCATTTTAAAAGATAGAACCAAAGTTCTACAGGGACTCAAAAACCTTGAAACGGTTAATCAGTTTGTGCTAGGTTGGCTGGCATATTATAATTTTATACGGCCACATCGT
Organism: uncultured Dehalococcoidaceae bacterium; assembly: GCA_964475175.1. GTDB lineage: Bacteria > Chloroflexota > Dehalococcoidia > Dehalococcoidales > RBG-16-60-22 > CAYYVO01. Next base: position 9,453 of record CAYYVO010000042.1, read on the forward strand.
TCATTGAAAGATAGGACTCCCGCTGAAGCAGCCGGTATAGAGTATCCCTATAAAAACTGGTCGCAGATAATCCGTTATTATACGCCTGCCAAACCTATCGCTGTATCTCATATTAAGAATCGCAATTTGCGTATCATAAAAGCGCGTATCGTCAGGAAACGAAAGGACTCGATAATAAAATCACCTTTGCCCAGTGTTACTGACAAAGCGGTGAAATCCAAATGAGCAAAGTGGGGGCAATCATAATAGTTTTACTAATAAGTTGAATACTGATTGTACGCAATTATTCATTAATTTCATGTGAATAATCAAGTATCGTAGTATCATGTTTAAATATGTCGCCAATTGGCAAAAAAATAAGCGAAATACCAAGGAACGCGTAATTTGTGAGGTAAATATTTGTTAAACCAAGAGCTTTCAGATTTTTTAACTCAACAGTGCAAACAGAGACGACTCTCTTTCCGAAGCCTATCCGTAAATTCCGGGCTAAGTGCAGGCACGGTTCATAACATCGTTAACGGCAAGTTCAGACCTAACATTTCGACCTTAAATGCACTGGCTGACTATCTTGAAGTCAAAAGAGAGTATCTCTGGCAGATGGCCGGATTGCTTGAAGATATGGACTATAATACCGAGACAACTTTCAGTGATCCGCAAGTAAGATTCCACTTTGCCCAGGTTGACAAGCTACCCAAAGCAAAAAGGAATGTGATACTTGGTGTCATCCAGGCATTAATTGTCAATCTCAAATCTGAAGACATAGTGGAACCGATAGAAGCGACAAAGTCGGCGGAACTACTGGCATATCGCCGAAAGTATGTTCCCAAGAAGTCCAAAGATTAGACTGGGGTGGATTACCTATCCCTTGCCGGCCTCCTGGAATTCAAAAAGCCTCTTAAATATTTCGTCAGACTTCTGAAATTGTAG
>CAYYVO010000043.1:0-9281 GCA_964475175.1 uncultured Dehalococcoidaceae bacterium
GTCCATCCCCATTTGTTTGGCCAGATCTTCGATAGTATCCGCCTTGTAAATCGGTTCGCGGATATTGGCGGATGGCGGTGCATTGAGGTCCCTTATCGCCTGGCAAGAAACGTTAATGTGCAGGCCGGTTGGGTCATGATCCAGACATATCTTATGCTTTTCAGTGTAGGTGCCCAGTTCTTCCGTTGCCTCATTACCGAATCTCTTCCCGTCTTTATCCACGGTAATGCCGCCCTGTAAGCCCGCACTTACGAACTGGAGGGTCTCGGCGCCTACCGGCATGGACGGGCATACAGCCAGGCCCAGACCATCCGTCCCCGCGCCTATAGCCATAGCCATTTTCAGGCCGTCGCCCTGGTGCGTTGGAGGCGCTGTTGCTACAAGATTGGCATAGTGCGGCCCAAACTCCTTCACGATTTCCAGATTCTGACAGAAGCCCCCGGTGGTTAGAATGACCGCTTTATTAGCCTTGAAGTTTAAATCCTTATTGCCATCATTAGCAGTGATACCGACAACCTGCCCGCTTTCCGGATCAATGATAAGTTTTTTAGCACGATGTTTGTAACGCACATCTATTTTTGTCTTCGCGAGGGCGTCTCTTAGGACCTTGCACAGGGCCGGCCCGTGGCCTTCGAATTTAATAGAGCGCCTTACGAGGTGTCCCGGGGCCAGAAGCACGGCTTCCGGCTTGGCTCCCAGGGATTTGAGCCACTCATAGACCTCTTCCTGACGGTCTACCAACGCTCTCCAGAGTTCCGGATCACCACCGCTAACCTTGACGGCTTCCTTATACAGCTGGTCAGGAGAATCCTTAATACCTTCGGCTTTCTGCAGATCGGTACCGGTGAAAGGTGTTCCACCGGCAATCATAGCCAGACTACTGGCCATACCGCCGGAAGCCTCCAGCACTATTACCTTGGCGCCTTTGTCATGTGCCGTAATGGCGGCCGGGATCCCGGCATTACCGCCACCCACAACAACGACATCTGCTTCACCATCCCATTTATTGGGAACCTTCGAGTAAGTCACGTGTATACCTCCTTTCAAATTTCAAGAACTACAAGCCTCTGGCGAGTTTTTCAGGCTGTAATTATTGGACTGGCTATCATCATATCTTTAACCGGCATCTTGGTCATAATTTCGGCGCCATTATCGCCGACATATATCATCTCCTCCAGCTTGGTCCTGCCAACTGCCGGGTCAAACTCCATGGCTTCAACGGCCATACACATGCCCTTTTCGATGACCATGGGATAATCGAACGACCACAACCGGTTGATGGTGGGGTATTCGTAGAGCCACAGGCCCAGACCGTGGGCTAAATCCTCGCACCAGGTATACTCCTCGGTGGGGTAGCCCCTGTCCTTGGCCGGCAGCCAGTGCTTGGCGGCATCGGCGGTGGTGGCACCGGGCTTGATGGCCTCGATGACGTTGTAGACACGCTCGTAGCTCCGCTTGTGCAGGTCTTTTTCTTTATCGTTTGGCTTGCGGCCTACAATAATATTACGGTAATAGCAGGTATTATATCCCAGGTAGGTAATACGGCAGAAGTCGATGGTAATCACGTCGCCCACCTGCACTATACCGGTGTTCCGGGCACCCCCCAGCACTCCCCAGACATCCTCGGCACCGGCGGCGTACATGGCTTTATTAGCGGCGGCAATGACTTCCCGACCCATCACGCCCGGTTTGAGGGTTTCGTAAGCGGCGTACCAGCCTACCTCGGATATTGCTACCGCCATCATCATGCAGTTGATTTCATCCTCGGTCTTGACCGCCCGCGCTTCCAGCATAGCCGGCATGACATCAACGGTCTCGATACCGGCCTCTCTCAACGCCTGCTGGCCGGGCTCGTCGAGCTTATCGATGCCCAGCTTCTCTTTTTCCAATCCTTTGTCTTTTAGGTCCTGCTTAATGGACTGGGCGAATTTCCTGGCTCTTTCCAGGGTGGCATCCGGGCCGCAGGCTTCATCCGCCCATAGCACAGCGAGCTTGAGGTTCTCCGGTTTTACCCAGGGACAAACACCGAACAGGTTGCCGGGCGGCAGCTCGTAAATAATCGGGTCGTGCTCCGCAAAGGCCACGGTGTACCTGAGCTGGTCTATAAAATTAACTGCCTTGGTGCTGGTTACATACCGCATGTTCTCGGGCCTCATCAGCAGGCAGGCAGCTATACCGTGTTTCTTAAGGGAGGCCTGGGCCTTGGCCAGCCTTTCCTGTCTCATCCGGGTGGTGTTTATCCTCTCCGACCAGTCAACCGCTTCCGGCCCTCCGAACGACCTTACCGCAAACTTGGACATCAGCACCCTCCTTTACCAGCTAAAATAGCTTATATATTTTCACGGCATCGTGATTGTAATACTCGTTCGTGTAAAAATCAAGTCAGTTGCAGTGTCTCAATTTTTCGTTCAGGCTACCTTGAAACCCAGCTCACGTGCTACTGTTTTTCTATGAAATCTGGCGTCACCAAAAAGAAGCTCGGATGCCTTGGCGCGCCGGAAATACAGCGGCAAGTCATGGTCTTTCATAATAGACACACCACCATGCGCCTGCGTACCCAGGGCGACCACGCGATTATATGCATCGCTCGTCCAGGCTTTGGTAAGGGCAGCTTCAGTGGAGTAGGGACGCCCGGTACTTACCCTCCAGGCTGCCTCATAGCTAGCTGCCCGGGAGCCTTCGACATCCACATGCATGTAGACGCAGTGGTGCTGTATGGCCTGGAAGACGCCGACAGGAACATCGAACTGGATTCTCTCCTTGACATACGCCACGGTCATATCCAGCACCGCTCCCATTCCCCCAACCATCTCACAGGACTTGGCGATAGCGGCCCGTTCGATTATCTTCTGTACTTCACCCCACCCCTGGTTGAGCTTACCGAGGATATTTTCCTTCGGCACTTTCACATTATCGAAGACAACCTCGCATTGTTTATCCCCGGCGATAGTATTCAACAGGGTAATGCTTATACCCGCGCTTTTAGAATCTACTATAAATATGGTAATACCGTCTTCACCCCTGGATTTTTCATCTGTCCGGGCAACACACAACAGATAGTCGGCGACATTGGCATCCAGGACAAACATCTTGGTGCCGTTGATAATATAGTCATTACCATTCGCGGCAGCCTTTGTCTTAATCGATTTGGCGGTATATCCGCCGATAGGCTCGGTTATAGCCATCGTAAAAATAGTCTTGCCCGATATTATATCAGTCAGATATTTTTCTTTTTGCTCTTCGGTGCCGATATCCAGGATAGGCAAACCCCCGAGAAGCACGGTGGAGAAAAAGGGCCCGGGGAAACAGGCCCGGCCCATCTCCTCTAGAAGTATGGCCAAGCTGACAAAGTCCATATCGGCGCCGCCGTACTTTTCCGGAAAAATCAATCCCAGCCAACCCAGGTCGGCAATCTCTTTCCATAACTGAGGTGAGTAGCCCTTCTCATCCTCTTCCATTTCCCTGACCAGCGTTTTGGGACATTTTTCAGTTAAAAAGTCCTGGGCTGATGTTCTTAGCATTTCTTCTTCTTCAGAGAGTCTAGGATCCACTGTAAGACTCCTTTCAGCATATTATTTTCTGGGCAGTCCCAGGCCTCTGGTAGCTATGAGCAGTTTCTGAATTTCCACGCTGCCGTGGACAATCGTTAGACGAGGAGCATCCATATACTCCTTCAGTATTTCACCCTCCAGGGGTGCGTATTTAGAGTTCTTGGTAAGCTGACCGTAGGGTCCGAGTATTTGCATGGCGGTGTTGTAAAGGATCCGCCTTGTTTCACTGGCGAGTAACCGCGAAGCAGAACCGCCGCCACCATACTGAAGATTAGTAACGCCCAGGTCGCCGAAAGCGGTGGCTCTCATGCCGGTGATTTCCGCGACATGGGTCTTCACCCAGAGATCGGCCACTGCCTCCGGAATCCACGGGTTTCCATCGGTATCCTGTTTTTCCTCAAGAGCGTACTTGACCAGCGTTTTAATAACGTTCTTGGTTCCCGTGGCCATTCCCCCACCCCCGCCGCCGCCGTAGAGGGCGCTCATGATGACCGCCCAGCCGCCGTTCTTCTCGCCTACCAGGTTCTCTCTGGGTACCTTTACATCTTCGTAAAAGACCTCGTTTGTCCGCAATCCTCCCGAGGTTATCAACGGGCGTATCGTAATTCCGGGGCTCTTTAAATCAACTATGAACATGCTAAGCCCCCGGTGCTTTTTTTCAGCGGTGGGGTCCGTCCTGGTCAGCAGCCAGTGATATTCGCAGACGTGTGCTTCGCTGTTGTATATCTTTTGCCCGTTCAGGATAAAATGATCGCCTTTGTCCACGGCGCGCAACTGAATCGAAGCCACATCGGAGCCGGCATTCGGCTCGGTATAACCGAGGGCAATGTCGATCTCCCCGCTGGCAATACTTGGCAGGAACCTCTTTTTCTGTTCCTCGTTTCCGCTGATGAGGAGGGCATTTCCGAGTTCAACACCATCAAGGGGAAAGGGGGCATGGTGGGCATTTATTTCATCTACCTTGATAACCTCGGACATAATGCCCATGGCGCGGCCGCCGTACTCCTCCGGCCACCTGGGGGCCAATAACTTCTGGGCGCCCATTTTGCGGAGCAGTTCCTTCGAGTAGGGTCCTGCCCCCTGCAAAGACAACGTCTCGGCAACGACATTCTCATTGCATTCCTTGTCCAGAAACTCCCGGATTTCTTTCTGGAATGCCTTTTCCTCCGCGGAAAGCTCAAAATCCATTCTTCGTCCTCCTGAGGTCATAAGCATTACAATTGGGTCTTCCGCCCGACTTATAAAGACAGACGGCAGGTAAGGCGGGTTTACAGAAACTCGCTATCCCTGTTAGTTTACCCAAAAAGAATATCGGGCCTGCCGGAACAGACCCGGGTTTTTACCTTTTATAGACCAGGGCGGAGGAATTACCAAGTTTACCCGAATTGACGGAGAAGCCAACCTTGGCGCCCTCAACCTGTCTCTCGCCGGCGTCGCCCCTTAATTGTGTCACAATTTCGAAAGTCTGCGAGAGGGCCTGGGCGGGTATACATTCACCCATAGAGGTACAGCCGCCGTCGGTGCAGACGGGAATTCTGCCGCCCATGGATGTGGCGCCTTCCCTGAGGAGCTTCTCGGCCTCGCCTTCCTTGCAGAGTCCTATATCTTCGTACCACTGCAGCTCCATGGCGCCGGTAAGGTCGTAAACGCTGGCCACGTCCAGGTCTTCGGGGCCTATGCCTGCCTCCGCGTAAGCCTTGAAAGTTGATTTGATGCCGGCATCATTCTCAGTCGGGGGCGGCAACTCGGAGAAGTCGCTGCCGAAACCGCCCATGCCGGGGGCGGGGTACTGCGGGTTGGAGGCCCCGATACCGGCGATAATGATAGGTTTATTGGTATACTTTTTCGCCACATCCAGGTTGCATACAATGGCAGCGGCAGCGCCGTCGCTGGTGGCGCAAACCTGGTAGAGATGCAGGGGATAAGCCACCATCGGTGATGCCAGTATCTCTTCGACGGTATATACTTTATGATAGCGCGCCCTCGGATTGAGGGAGCCGAACTTACTCGCCTTGACTTTCTGCACGGCCAGGTCTTCTTCGGTCATGCCGTACATCGTCATCCGTTTCTGCGCCGCCATAGCGAATCCGGTAAAATTGGCCGACCCCAGGATTCTGAACCGCTGGCTATCGAGGTCGGTCTCATCGAATTCATCATACTTGGTAGTGCCGAAGGCTCCCTTCGGGGATATACTCCCCCCGGCTACGAGTGCGGTATCGATGAGGCCGGAGGATATGTAAAGGTGGGCTGTCCTCAGGGCGTAGCCGCCGGTGGCGCAGGCGTTATAGTTATTGGTCACCGGTATGCCGGTCAGGCCCAGATTCTGTGCCAGCGCCGAGCCGGCCAGCATTCCCTGTATTCCCGCCCACGGGTCCTGTCCGCAGAACAGTCCCTGTACGTCTTTCCAATCCATATTGGCATCTTTGAGTGCCTCCTGGGCTACTTCCAGGTTAAGCTCGTGGACACTCTTATCCGGGAATTTCCCCCAGGGATGCATTGCAATACCTATGATGGCAACTTCTGTCATGGCTTTTCCCCCTTTACTGGTTCACAGCCTCTGCTGTAATATTCTTTTTCATTATCCGTATATGTCCGGCCTGCAATTCGACTCTCGTGTACGTTTCAACGGCATTACTTGCCGGTGGGCCGGAACATCCAGCTTAAAACCTCGTTTCCCTGGTCATCCACATACAGCACTTCCCTCACCGTCTCCATCTCCATCCCCACTTTAAGCGAATCTAGGTCTACGTCCTTGGGAATTTGACCCCCTACCTTTATCCCCTCTGGCATCGCTATGCTGGCAACACCGAACGGCACAAACGGGTCCGGCGGATGATATGGCGGCGGCGGAGAGTAATGATTTACGGTGTAAGCAAACAGCGTGCCCTTATTGCTGAGCAGCACTTTTTCCAGAGGCTTGTCTTTCTTGCAGTACGGGTTGCGGCAGATTGTGACCCTCGGGAAGAAGTAATGTCCGCAAGCCTGGCACCGGGTGCTTATTAACTGTGGTTCCTCCGGCGGCATGGTAAACCACCCCTCGAGGCAGGGAATTTGCTTTTTAGCATTCATTTAAAATACTCCTTCTAATTCCGGCTGTGTCTTTACAAGGTGATGGAGATAAGTAGAATATTTTTATAAATTAAGGACTTCATTCTAGCAAATATTAATTAAGCTGTCAAGGATTATTATTCATGCTGCAACTAATACATTCACTTGTAAAATATTGCTTTTATTTTTTTACTTTTCATCACAGAATTACTTCTTTATTTCTTATGCGCTTCGGCGATAAGTTTAAGCGTGTGTTCTCTTATCTGCTTCATCATTACCCTGAGTGATTCTATCTGCTCCTTTTTAAGGGGACTCAACAGAGTCTGGCCGAGACGCTGCTGCCCGGCTGCCCGGGACTCTTTGACAAAGGTCAGTCCCTCTTTGGTAATGCTTACTTCTCTGACCCTGCGGTCGCTGCCGATTGCTTCTCTTTTCACGAACCCGAGTTTCTCAAGATTGTCGACTACCCTGGTAATAGCATGTTTCGAGCGGAACATCCTCTCGCTCAGCACAGTCGGCTTCATGGTGCCGCCGTGCAACACCAGATTATGCAGAACGCTGAATCCCGTACGGCTGATGGGATACCTGGCCAGCTCTATATCCATATACCGGCTGACAACTTCGGAGGTGTAAACGAACGAAAGGAAAGTTAAAACTCTAAGTTGGGCTGCCTGCTCTCTTATTTCATCGGCCATCGATTGTAGTTCGTGATTAGAGACCTTACTCATCTTAAAACTCCTCAACAATAATTAAATAAAATACCAGTCATTACGGTATTATAGTACATTTCGCAAAATACTTCAGAAAATTCAAACGGCACTGGCAATTTAACCATTTTTAAAATATTACGTCATAAATACCGGTAAAAAAGTAGCGGATTTTGACAAGTTTTATACAACTGGCTAAACTGTTGTCATTAACTATCAGGTGCCAGGTCTTTTATAAGATGGGAAGACACGACGAAAAGGTAGTCAGGTCCACCTGCCGGATGTGTCACGGCGTATGCGGCGTGCTGGTGCATGTAAAAGACGGCAGAGTGGTTGAAATTACCGGCGACCCCGACTGCCCTACCTCGCTGGGATATATCTGCCCCAAGGGCAGGGCCTCGGTGGAACTCTTGTATCATCCCGACCGGCTGAAGTATCCCCAGAAGAGAGCGGGGGAGCGGGGCGAGAACAAATGGCAGAGAATCAGCTGGGACGAGGCGTTGGACACTATTACACAGCGACTCCTTGCATATAAAAGGGATTTCGGCGCCGAATCGGTAGTGACTATAATAGGTACCGGTCGGCCCCAGCTTCCTTTATACATGAGGTTCTCCAACTGTTTCGGCACCCCCAATCACCTCAGCATTATCAACAACTGCTATTTCCCCAGGATAGCCGCGGCGCGCATGACCAGCGGCCGGTTCCATGTCTGCGATTATTATGGTTTCGGCGGGGTAACCCCCAAACTTGTGTTGAACTGGGGCTGCAACATCGCGCATCACGGCGCTGCCGATGGCATGTGCGGTTACCAGGTTACCCGGACGGTGAGAAACGGCGCCAAACTGATAGTCATCGACCCCCGAAAGACCAGCCTGGCCGCCCGGGCCGACCACTGGCTGCAAATCCGCCCCGGCACCGACGACGCCCTGGCATTGGGAATGCTGAACATTATTATTCAAGAGAAGCTGTACGATAAAGATTTTGTAGAGAAATGGACAATCGGTTTTGATGAGTTTGCAGAAAGGGTCAGCGAATATGCCCCGGAAAAGGTCTCCGAAATCACCTGGATTCCAGCAGAATCCATAAAATCGGCGGCTCGCCTGTACGCCACCACCAAGCCGGCCTGCATACAGTGGGGCAACGCCATCGACCAGAATATCAACACCCTCCAGACGGCGCGCGCCGTTCACTGTCTCTCGGTTATTACAGGCAACTTTGATATCCCCGGCGGCGATATCCCCCTGGTGACACCGGAAGGCGTGCGCACCCACACCGTCCACGGCACTCCTGTCATTCCCCTGAACGAAAGGCTTACCCCCGACATAAGAGCGAAGATGATTGGCGGCGGGAAATACAAAATACTCGATACCGCTGTGATTCACCCCCGCAATTTACTCGATGCCATAATGTCCGGAGAACCCTATCCCGTTAAAGCCCTGTTCGTCATGGGCAGTAATACGCTGATGAACCAGACCGACCCCGTCAGGACGGCGCAGGCGTTTAAGAAGGTCGATTTTACGGTGGTGACCGACCTTTTTATGACTCCGACCGCCCAGATGGCGGACATCCTCCTACCGGCGTCGTGCTGGCTGGAAAACGACGAGGTCGCCGACGTTCACATGGGCTGGTGTGTCCTTATCAGGCAAAAAGTGGCCGAGATAGGCGAATGCCGCGATGACAAACAGATATTGTTCGACCTGGCGCACCGGCTGGGCATGAGCGATGATTTCCCCTGGAAAACCGTCAGGGAGTTCTGCGACTGGACGCTGGAAGGCGCCGGAATTACTTTCGAGGAGTTCAAGGAGCTGGGGATTCTGACCGGCAAGATGCGCTACCGGAAATACGAGCAGGAAGGATTCAACACGCCTTCCGGCAAGGTGGAACTGCGCTGCTCCACACTCGAATCTATGGGCTATGACCCCCTCCCCTATTACGTTGAGCCCCCGGAAAGCCCGTACTCCACACCGGACTTATT
>CAYYVO010000043.1:9291-10326 GCA_964475175.1 uncultured Dehalococcoidaceae bacterium
TGGACTTATTTAAAGATTACCCCCTGATTATCACCACCGGCAGCAGGATTCAGGGCTACTTCTGCTCCGAGGGGAGACAGATAGAGTCGTTGCGCAAGCTTAATCCCGACCCCATTACGGAAATCCACCCCGATACCGCTCGCAGTTTGGGCATTGAGTCCGGCGACTGGGTCTGGATTGAAAGTCGGCGGGGCAGGATAAAACAAAGGGCGCTGGTAATTGACGGTATAGACCCCAGGGTCATTCACGCGCAGCACGGCTGGTGGTTCCCGGAGAAAGAGCCGCCGGCATACGGTTTCACTGAATCGAATGTAAACCTTCTGGCGGCGGACATGCCCTGCGACCCACATACGGGGTCGGAATCAATGCGGGCATTTCTAGGCAGGGTCTACAAGGCATAATTAAATCATATATATATTATATAAAAAGCAGGGAGAGGAAAGATGAACAAGGAAAAAGTTTACGAAGTTAAGGCCAAAGAAACCGTAATGATACCCATGCGCGACGGCGTCCAGCTGGCCGCCGATATCTACCGCCCCGATGCCGGAGGGAAATTCCCGGCTCTCCTGGCGCTGTGCGTCTACGGCAAAGACCTGCAGGTACTGCCGGTAAAGCAACCCCAGGGACGAGAGACTTCGCTGGTCTGGGACGGCACCATGGAGTCGGGCAATACAAAACAGTTCGTGGGGAGGGGTTATGTCCACGTAATTGCCGACGTCCGCGGCTGCGGTGACTCCGAGGGGGAATATGTCGGTATGTGCCCCCACACCGAAGGCGAAGACGGCTACGACCTCATCGAGTGGATTGCCGCCCAGCCCTGGTGTGACGGCAACGTGGGGATGGTGGGTATATCCTACCTGGCCGGAGTTCAGATGTACACCGCCGCCGAACAGCCTCCCCACCTGAAAGCCATCTTCCCCTGGGAGGTATGGAGTGACCTTTATACCCAGTTCGCCACCTCGTGTGGTGTTATCCACCCGATGATATAGCGCCTGTACGCCGGGCGGGGCATGGATCCCGGGCCGACCAACGGCA
>CAYYVO010000044.1:0-6504 GCA_964475175.1 uncultured Dehalococcoidaceae bacterium
ACTCTATCTTTATTTCCTTGATCATATTGCCTTTTTTATCTTTAGGGCGCTTGTACTCCCATTTATCACCCTTCTTGTCTTTATTATTTATCTTCACCGTCTCGGTTACAGACCCGACAGTGACAGTCACCTCATCCCAGCAACACCCACAATCAGGAGTTTTGAGATGCACTTTTCCCCACACCCATACCTCATCATCGTCGTAACTAGAATCATTGTCATCATAGTGCTTGTAATGGATTTTTGAGTACTTTATTTCCTTATATTTATTACAGGTTTTACAATTATAGCTGTTTTGATTGCAGGATTGACAATTAGTACACGGTCCCTGACAGTCACCGTTTGGCTCTTCTTCTTCTTCCTCAGGGGGATTTTCTTCCTCTTCAGGATTATTTACCTCATCGAGTGTGGTATAACTCAGAAGCTCTACGGCGTTGAGGTCGAAGCCATCGGTAAAGTTCGGGTCCTTACGCCCTTTATCATCATCGAGTATCCTTATGAAGCTGGCCCAGCCGCCGATAGAATCGAGCTTCCCGGCAACATCGAACAGGAATAAACTGGAAGATGATTGCCCGGTGATATAATCCGGATGGCTGCCCAGTTGCCGGCTGAGTGATGCGTCGGTCTTCGTGTACCCCAGATATACCCAGTCGTCCGGATGACCGTCTTCATTACGGTCATTGGCCAGGTATACATGGGCGTCATCGGCGGCACCGAACTCATGAATTGCCAGGTCATAACCGGAGTTCCCCTGGCCATCGACTAACACGTAATCTGCGAATTTCAGTATTATCTCACCGGCCGGTCGTGAACCCAGTGATATGAAATAAGCATTCCCGTCACCCGCGGCTTCTGTCGGTCCGCCCAGAGTCACCTCCGGCGCATTTGTCCAGCCCCAGGTTCCCGGTGGTTCGCTCTTGGTCGTATCCCAGACATAGCCCTGGGTAAAACTATACACCTCGTCGGCATAAGGGTCGTTGAGGTCAGCCACACCCGACCCCACTACTGCCGCAAAAAGGGATACCAATATAAACGCTATTATCAAAAACTTATTTACTACCATATGTCTCGCCTCCACAGAGAAGGGCGGCTCTCAACCCCGCCGCATCCCGGTTGAACAAGTCTAACATGGCAGCGAAAAACGGGAGAAGGAACGATAGTATAGAACAAGAGTCTGTATGTCGTCATTGCATACGAGAAAAAGCGTTTGGAAAAACGGACCCGCAGGATATAGCCCGGACTATATTACGGCGTGACGGTTATCTCGACGGTGGCCACGTTGGAGTCCACCATGCCGTCGGTGACGGTATAGGTAAAGCTGTCCGTGCCGACGTAACCTTCATAAGGCGTATAGGTTACCGTGCCGTCCGGATTCAAGAAGGCCGTACCCCAACTGGGATCAGTCAGGTTGGTTATGCCCAGGGTATAGCCATCGGCATCGCTGTCATTGGCCAGTACGGTGACAACTACGAACCAGTTCTCCAGACAGGTATCAATATCATTCACCGCCACCGGGGCGATATTGGGAGTGGCGGAGAAGCGGATGACATCGGGCAACCTACCCTGGAAGCCGTCGAACTGATATGTATCGATAATGCTGTTGGTTATCTGGCCGTCGGTGGCAATCTCAACCGTCCTGAGGAATCCGTCATCATCGGGTCCCTGGTAGGCAACGGCATAGATATTACCGGACACATTGGTGATATTTGGTACCCTGCATCGGACGTAGTCAAACACCAGGTTGTCAATCGTCCAGTTCGTAATCTGGCCGTCGGTGGCAATCTCAACCGTGCTGATGTATCCATTGTCACCGGAACCCTGGTAAGTGATAGCGTAGATATTACCGGAGACATGGACGGTGTCAGGAGCCCTGCCATCAAAGCCATTAAACTCGAAAGTATCTATTACACTATCGGTAATCTGGCCGTTGGTGGCAATCTCCACGGTGCTGAGGAATCCGTCATCATCAGGACCCTGGTAGGCAACGGCATAGATATTACCGGACACATTGGTGATATTTGGTACCCTGCATCGGACGTAGTCAAACACCAGGTTGTCAATCGTCCAGTTCGTAATCTGGCCGTCGGTGGCAATCTCAACCGTGCTGATGTATCCATTGTCACCGGAACCCTGGTAAGTGATAGCGTAGATATTACCGGAGACATGGATAATGTCAGGTTCCCTGCCATCAAAGCCATTAAACTCGAAAGTATCTATTACACTATTAGTAATCTGGCCATCGGTGGCAATCTCAACCGTCCTGAGGAATCCGTCATCATCGGGGCCGCGATAGGCAATGGCATAGATATCATCATAGACATGGATAATATCCGGTACCAAACCCCTGGCGAAATCGAAAGTCAGGGTATCGATTACGGAGTCATTGATTTCTCCGTCCATAATCATTTCTACTGTTCTCAGGTATCCAGTGTCATAGCGCTCGTAGGCAATGGCATAGATATTTCCGGAGATATGTATGATATTGGCATTCTCCCCGTCGCTGGTATCGAACTCCAGGGTATCGATTGCGGAATCGGTTATCAGGCCGTCGGTATCTATCTCCAACGTCCTCAGATAGCCATCATCATCCCAGCCCTGGTAAACAACGGCATAGGTGGTTACCGGCAACACCATGATGTGGTCGGTCTTGACCATGGTATCGAAGTCGGTGTCCGCCTCGGTAACCGTCAGCGATACCGTGAAAAGTCCGTCGGTCGCATATTCATGCGTCGGGTTCGGCAGAGGACTGGTATTGTTGTCGCCGAAGTCCCACAGCCAGGTGGCAATACCATCGTTAGAGGTAGACAGGTCGGTGAAGTCTACCGACAGCGGCGAGTAACCTGACGCCGGCGAAGCCGTGAAGTTAGCCGTAGGCCCGACATCGGATACCGTTATATAGTCTACCTTGGTCATGGTGTCAAAGTCGGTGTCAGCCTCGGTAATGGTCAGCGAGACCGTGTAGACGCCATCACCCATATAGGTATGTAAGGGATGCTGGTCGGTGCTGTTGCTGGTATCGCCGAACAACCACAGCCAGGAGATAATACCTTCTGAGCTCATTGACTGGTCGGTAAAGTTGACCGTAAACGGCTCGCTTCCGGAGGTAGGTGTAGCCGTGAATTCAGCGAACGGAACGCCCGCCGGTAATACGGTCACATAGTCGGTTTTAACCATCGTATCATTATCGCTGTCCGCTTCGGTAACCGTCAGGGATACCTCATAGGTCCCTTCAGTGTTATAGACGTGCGTCGGATTAGGATCTGGACTCGTGGTGTTATCGCCGAAGTCCCACAGCCAGTTGACGATGCCGTCCCATGAACTGGACTCGTCGGTAAAGTCAACCGAAAGCGGTGAGTAACCAAATGTCGGTGCAGCGCTGAATTCAGCTATGGGCGGCATATTACCCAGTGCCGTAACATAGTCTGTCCGCGTCCTGATATCGGTATCGCCGTCCTTCTCGGTGACGGTCAAAGACACCGTGTAAATTCCGGGCGTATCATAGACCACTATCGGATTTTGCATACCGCTTATCTGCCCGTCGCCGAAATCCCAGCTCCAGAACAGGATGCCGTCATCCGATGTAGAGCTTTCGGTAAAGACAACGGTCAGCGGCGCCGCACCCATGAGAGGTGTACCGGTAAACTCGGCCGTGGGGCCGGTGTCCGTCAGGGTCACTCCGCTTTCGGTTACCTGGGCAAACTTCACCTCGGTATCACTGTCTCCATCATCCTCGGTAACGGTCAGGGTTACGGTAAAAGTATCTTCGTAATAATAGGTATGCTGAGGGTTCTGGTCGCTACTGTTGGCGCTGTCACCGAAATCCCACGCCCAGGAGGCTATTCCCTCATCCGATGTGGAAAGGTCGTTAAAATTAACCGTAATGGTACCATTCACGGTAGATACAAAATCAGCCGAAAACTCGGCCTCGGGGAATGAGTTTAATACCAGCCTGGAGGGATAGCGTATAGTATCATACGCCAGCCACATAGCTGACGAATCGGTACCGGTAACCACGGTAAGGTCAAGCGTATGCCCGGCCGGGACAGTATAATCTACATTATTAATAATAATCTTTCTCTCCACCCAATCAGCCTCATCCGGCTGCCAGGGGTCGAGAGTCAGGATACCGTACCCTATCTCTTCATATCCGGCATCGCTGAGGTCGCGGAGATAAGCGATGAGGGTACCCGGTATACTGCGGTTAAAATACTGCGTACCCGTCCATAAAATAGCGGCGACATTACCATCCAGATACACGTCCTCGGTAAGTGTAATCTGCCAGTTCTGGTATGTGCTGATATCGCCCACCGTTGTGTTGGTAGTCGGTACAATAATACGGCCCGGGTCAAGGTCCAGGTCATTATCAAAATTATAAAGCGTCGCCGCTGAAGGCAGGTACATATTCATCGGTAAGTTCGGCTGGCTTTCCCTGTCGCCGGTGGGCGGAGATGGACTGTTGTGCAGATATAAAACGTCCTCGGACAGCTGACCCGAAAATATTACGAAGGGGCCGTTCATACCGGTGGTGCTCCCGATACTACCGTTGATTTCAACGGAATCGCCGGTATAATTTGGGGAAACACATACCTGAATACGCACGCCATCGTAAGGCACACTTCCAGTGCCCTGAACACCGGCATCGGCGGTAAATTTCCATGCCTGGTAGCTCATGGCAACGACATCGTCGATGGCGCCACTACCGGATACCCATAGCGACGCCCCGTAAGGATAGAATATGGAAAGCAAGACCCTGGTATCTACAGTTGCCTCGTTAATTACGGGAAGGTGTATGAGGAAGCAATCACCGGGATCAACCTCGGCGATTACCCGGAAAGACAGCTTATCATAATCGAGGGAGACGAAGACCGTTTGATTATCGGAAAGACATTCCAACCAGGGGTCTTCAAGCTCCAATGACGGGGATACGTCCATGGCGACATCGCCGCCGATGTATCCTGTCAGGATGGTCCCGGAAGCGGCACCACCGCTGGACACGATAAGGACTATTATGGCTAGAACCCAGAATTTGCAGCGTCTCAACCTGACTGCCTCCTAGCGGCGAGCCAGTCGACTTACCGTCTCAGGTATCCTGTTTGAGGGGATTGACTCAGGCATCCTGTTTGACGGGGCCGACTGGGTCCTGGATGTACCTATCGCTTCACTGATGTTGTCATTCGATTGATTGCCTTCGCCAAAGGAAAGTACTTCTTCAATCTTTTCAATCGACTCGAGAAGCTCCCGACCCTTTTCGGTAACGTGGTATGTGCCGCCAGGATACCCACCCTGCACCAGGTTGAGGAAATCGCGGTCCAGAAGGTAGTCAAGGTATTTCTGTAGCTGGCTATAGCTCATAGCAGCGCGGTACATGATCTGGGTCTTACTGGCCCGTCCCATTCTTAAAATGTCTGCAATAATTTCAATATTCGATCGTCTGCTATTCATGAGCTCACACCTGCTTTCTTATTTCTCCTGTTTCTTTTTCTTTTTAACTGATCCGGGCAAACTGTTTAATGCCCGTTTATGGTTTACTTTGTCTCAGCTAGTTCTACTATAGGATACTTACCTTAACCTACAAAGAGCTAGAGTTCTAGAACAATGGTCTAGCCCTTCCGGATTTCACTCGAGGGCTATAATTCAAGTAACCGCTTGAACTCGGCGCTGAAGCGTTTCATCTCCTCTTCGGATAGTGTCTCGCCGAGAAGATGCTTGCCGTAGGTAGTAAAGAAGTTAAGAAACTCCCGCTGTACAGATTCCATGTTCTTCCTGAATTCGGCGAACTCATCCTTGGTAACATAGTCCGCCGCAGCAGGACCCTCAGGTCTGGCAAGTTTAGGAGCTTCAGCCGGCGCCGCCTCCGGCTCCATATCGGCAAGTGTCGCTTTCACACAACGCGCGACGAACTCGACACGACCGAGTATGCCGCGGTGGCGGTCTATCTTGTTGATAACGTCCTGGTCAATTACTACCATCTTTTTCTCAGACATCCTCTACCTCCCTGAATCCAGCTTTCCCATATTCAGCATATCTTCGACTGCCTCAATCCTCCTGAGGAGCTGCAGTCCCAGCCGGGACGGCTGGTACGTTGCCCCGCGCTCACCGGAATTAGCAGTCTCCAGAAAGCCGGCTCTCAGTAAAAAGTTCAGATATTTTTCCGTCTGCCCGTGGTCCAGGCCAACTTCATATTTAATGCGGGTTTTACCCACTTCACCCAGCGTCAGGATATCGGCAATAATTTCGATGCTGTCCCTGGTATTCTTGATGGCTACCAGCGGCTCCGATTGCTGTATACCTGCGCGTTCCGTGCCGGCAGACGCATGAGAATACCTGTCCTTGATAAGCTGCTGCCTGACCGCCTCCGCCAGATACCGGGTGATGCTCACATCTCGCTTGGCAAGTACCTCGGCCAGTAGATGTTCTATTTCATCTCCGGCAGTTGCCGGTGTTATATTGCGTGTTACTCGACGTTTTGATATCATTCTTTTTTACTCCGGGTAATATTATTCG
>CAYYVO010000044.1:6514-10280 GCA_964475175.1 uncultured Dehalococcoidaceae bacterium
GTTCCCTGGATGCTGCCGCAACCGACCCCGTTATCGGCTACCTTCCCCAGGACATCGATGCCGCTGATGCCCGGCGGAAGCTCGGACTTCATTGCCGCCAGGTCGGCCAGCATATCATCAATAAAAGCCAGGGTTGCCGGGTCTCCGGGTGTCATCCCTTCGAGTATAAGAGCTTTCTCCATAACTATCTCTGCCATGGCAAGCAACTCGACAAGACCAAACCAGTCCAGCTCGGCGCCCAGCGCCCATAGTCCCAGCTTGATATCTACCATGGTCAGCAGAAAATCATCCGGGTCAACCAGTCCCTTAAGGACATTCAGCTTTTCTTCCAGCGCCTCTATTTTTACTATAAGCGCCGGGTGAACGGCCTCCGTTCCCAGGGTTGCCTGGGCTTTAACGTGGAACCGCCACTTCAGCGGACCGGCACTGGTAACATTGCGTACATAAGACCCCGCCTTTTCCTGCACCCCTACACCAAGTCCTACCGGGACCTGGAGGGTTAACTCGGCGATAAGGTCATTCTGGCTGCTGTTGCCGATAGGCACGGTAAATACATAGTAGTCGCCCGTGTTTACCTGGGCGGCTGCGGTAAATCCTGTGTGGTCATCAGAGACCGAGCTGAACCATGAGTCCACCGGTGTCTTGATTATCGGTTCGCCCACGATTATTGCCTGGCTTGCCGCCAGTTGCAGTTGTCCCTGCACTAGGCCTGACATCGAAGGAGCGGCGGCGCCCACCCCCACGGCAACCAGTACGGCTATCAGCACGCCGGTGCGCAGCCTCCTGCCGAAAATTCTTATATTTCCCATGTTTCGATCCTCCCGGTCACTCGCTATTCCTCATGCCAGCCCGATTTGTCCGCCCCGAACGACCCCGGTTAACCGTCAATTTACTTTTCTTCATGTTTCTATATTTAACTTAACTACAGTTATCATTCCCTCCAGAGAGCATCTCTCACGAGTGCTCATCGTAGCGGAAGGAGAAGTTCTACCTGATATTTACAGTTTAGCAGGCTGGGCGGGCGTACAAAGTGCCAGTGTTCTAGAGTTCTGTTCTATAGCCTGCCTCCCGGAGTTCACCCTCCCGCGTCCTCGTGTGCAACACACCCGGAGGAGTTCTGTTCTAGTAAATTCGTCTAGAGGAAAAGAGAGCAATAGTGAGGAAACTGGAGGATACCTGCAATTGACAAGAAATGAGGTTAAAGTAAACTTAATGCAAGAGGTAGCAGCGTTGGTAAAGCCAACGCAACCAATGTAAACCCAACAACACAGGAGGTATGAGAATGAAGAAAATATTGTTTTTGATCATCGTAGGCGCCCTGGTTCTTCCGCTCGTCATCGCCGGTTCCGGTCTTACCAACATCTTAAGTTTTGCCGACGTGACTGGCGGCTGGCTGGAGTTCAGCCAGACAGACTTCTACATGGGTGAAGAAGGCGAACCGCCACAGGCCGCACAGGCGAACCTGTCAGTTATAAACCTCGGTGATAGCTATGTGTCCACCATGGTCGAGGCAGACAAGGACGACCGCACCTATACCTATAAAGAGGATTGCCAGTGGATAACCTGTGATGTCCCCCATGTACAGAAGTGGGCCACCGTATACGTCGATCCGCTGGTATGCGAAGAACCGCCTCCGGGCTGCGGAGACCCCTTTAAGAGTGAAACAATTGAGTGGGGTTCTGACGGTGAAGCTTACCTTAACAGCACCACCTTTACTGAAGGCGGCACGGCAGTATCCACGCTTTCGGTATATGGTAAAGGCGGAGCCGATGGCGAATGGAACAGTGCTGGCCATGTAATCAGCTCGCTTGATGAAGGCTTCTTCGAGTACAGCTATGCTGCCCTCGGCGACTTCTGCGACGACGTTGACCAGTGCCCGACCCCTCAGCCGGATCCTCCGGAACCACCGGAAAGGCCGGACTGCGAGGACGGATTTTGCCCCTAATTAACCCCTGAATAAAATACACCCCTGGCCGGGGACTCCCGGCCGGGGGCTGGTCAAGAAATCTCTCGAGAGATACACCAGCGCTGCTATCCACAAAAACCCTATCGGATAACCGGAGAGAACAATGAAAAAACAAACCTGGCTGACCAAGATGATAGTGATAATCGTACTGGCCCTGCTCGTTGTAGCAGGCGCCGGCTACGCCCAGGATCTGTACCAGGGAAGAGGTAACCTGGCGATAGACCCGGAGTTTGACGGTTTTCATTCTATCCACGCATTAATCATGATGAGCAGCGGGAGCATAGAGCTGCAGGAAGACATCAGCGTGGGCAATGGTATGACTGCCGATCTCGAAGCTTCTGCCGATGGCTCTTATAATTCGATACACGAGGTTACCGCCTGGATCAACGCCGATGTCTCCAGCCAAGGCTATACCCAGACCAGTGATGTTGTGAATACTCATTCCCTCCAGGCAACAGGGGTGGGGATGTTCGTTAATAACGCCTCTTCAGATGAGGAAATAAAGCGTGAAAACCACATCATCATCCTGCACAATAATTATAACTAGGGTATCACCGGCAGCGGGTAAAGAGAGTTAAAATACAATATATATTGTATAGATTAACGAACACCGGGAAACGGCACATCATAAATAACCGCGACAACATAAAAGCAGTGATAGAAGCAGGGATGATATCCGTTCCTGCTTCAACATCGTCAGAGGGGGTAATCGATGATAAAGAAAGGTACATCAGGCAGAATCCTGGCGATAGTATGTGTCCTGGTCATCTGCGGCATCGTCATTGCCGCGGGCAGTGGCTGGGCAAACACATACAAAGGTAGCGGAAAAAGCTACAAATACAACCAGGGTTCGCAGCACCATTACGTCGAATGCGGGGATTGCGGTGGCGGTTGTAGCTATAACCAGGGTTCGCAGCACCACTACACCGAAAGGAATAGATGTGGGAAGGACTGCGGTTGCCAACCGGAATTTTATGTATATTATAGTACCTCTGATAAATGCGGCAAGTTTGGTTCGTGTACATCCATCGATATACCGGAGCGTCCTTCTTGTGATTCCACACCCTGTCCACCGGCAAATCCGGTAAATATAAATGTACCGGCACCACCAACGACCGTACCTGTAGGTCCACCGGATGCTGTACCCGTAGCTAATAAATACGGCCAATCTATGCCTACTCCCCCGGGCTTCCAGTAAATAGACGATTGTTCTAACCCAGCGTCAGCAGGTCTGATATAATTAACTAGTATGGTACCGGTTAACCGAAAGATAGTAAAAGATTCAAAGCGACACTCGTCACGACTGCCTTCTGCCGGCAGCGGGCGGGTGCTTGCATTTAGTCTTCTTTTCCTGCTTCTCATCGCAGGCATTCTTCTAACGGCGGGGTGCGATACTATAGTACCGATGAAAGAAGACGTCATTGCCGATCGCCAGGCCGAATACCAGGCCAAATTAAGGGCAAATCCAGTAGACTTCCAGGTCCTGAATATCAGCTCGGTGGTAACCTTTCAAGATGATACGCCAGTACTGACCATGCTGGTGCTGGCAAGTAATCCCAATAGCTACCCGCGAGCCTTCCGCTCTATGAAGATAGAGATATTCGATGACCGGGGACGGCAGCAGGGATTTCGCACCTGGACCACCCAGCGCTCTCCCTTCGTTATCGACGCTAACAGTGCGATACCGCTGGCGGTAAGCTTCCCCGGAAAAAGCGAGTGGAATACCGCCAAGGCCTACTTCTCCGGTACGTCCACTCCTGACCCTGACGAAGCGCATCTAGGACTGCAGGCGCTTAGTAC
>CAYYVO010000045.1:0-9543 GCA_964475175.1 uncultured Dehalococcoidaceae bacterium
GAAGCAACGATAATGCTGGCCGCGCCGTAGGCTAAAGATAACATAAGCGCCGTTGAGTACTCTATAATAAACGTGCCTCCCGATGCCAGTACACCAAGTACCGTAGCCGGAAGTTTTGTACCAACCGACTCCACAAATTGCCCTATCAGCAACTCGAATATCAGCAGGAATCCCACTCCAGCGGATATGGAAATTGCCGCTGAGCGTGTCGTTATTGCCAGTACGCCGCCGATCAATCCCCAGATAATAGTCGCCAAGGAGATATTGGCGAAGCCAATTAACAACTCGCGTATCCCCTGCCAGCTCAACCAAGCACCCACAGGTACATTTTCGCCAGGCGCCAGCGCCAGGGATGCCAGCATCGTTACTACGGTCGTCCCGGCGGTGATAAGAACAACAAAGGAAGACAACGCAAGTAACTTTCCGATAAGAAGTCGAAAACGGTTGGGTTCCGCGACGAGAAGAATCCTAATAGTGCCTTTTTCATAATCCCGGGCTATGTTCGTGGCGAATATAGCCAGCGCAATTAAACCGATGAACGATGAGGCGGAATGAATACCTATAATCCATCCAGCCGGCGCTGCCAGTTGTTCCGGCCCCGGCGCGATGCCAAAAGGCCCGCGAAACTGGCCGGCGCCCGTCGCAGCATCCATAAAATTGAACATGGTGCCCATAAAAGCAAATATCACTACCGGCCCCATCCATCCCAATACGGTAGCCGGTCGCGCAATCTTGAGCCATTCCGATGAAAACACACGGTTCATTATTTCGCTACCTCGCCGCGCGTCATGCTCAGAAATATGTCTTCCAGGGTTTCACACTGGGGGCGTAATTCCTTCAGGTTTATCCCCTTGGAAACAGCCAGCCGGTTCAACTCGGAGCTCCATTCCTTCGGGGCAGCGATGATGATAGCATCATCCTCCTGACGGAACAGATGACCGGCATCGCTGACGAGTTTGGTAAGTTTGGGTAAATCCGCCTTGTTTTCCGGAGCCGCGTATACGGAATCACAGGCTTTCTGCATGATTTCCGCAAGTTCTCCGGCGAATACCAGGCGGCCGTTGTGAATCATAACCAGGCGGTCGGCTTCGGCCTCCACCTCGGATAGTAAATGAGTGGAGACGAAAACGGTTCTCCCCGAGCCGCCAATCTCCTGGAGGAGGTTCCTGATTTCGACGATGCCGGCGGGGTCGAGGCCATTGGTGGGTTCGTCCAGTATGAGCAGTTCAGGGTCGGGGAGTAATGCTACGGCTATGCCGAGTCGCTGCTTCATTCCCAGCGAATAATTGGCCACCTTGTCACCGGCGCGGGAAGATAATCCGACCGTTTCCAGTGCCCGAGGGACCTGTTCTGAGGGAAATCCTCCGAGTTTGGCCAGCGCTCTGAGATTGATTGAGCCGCTGAGACCGGGGTAGAATACGGGTGATTCGATAAGGGCTCCGACTCTATTCAGATAGGCGGACGGAGTGCAGATACCGTGGCCGAGAACTTCGGCATTGCCGCCCGTGGGCTTAATGAGGCCGAGAAGAATGCGAATGGTGGTGCTTTTACCGGCTCCGTTCGGGCCGACGAATCCGATAACACCGCCACGCGGCATCTCAAAAGTCAGATCATCTACCGCCTTCAGCTTACCGAAGGTCTTGGTCAAGCCATTGGCCGATAACGCCGGACCGTCACCAGCATTAATATTTGAAAAGGCTTTCATAACTCTATCCTTTTCTCCTTAGCCGGTGGAGTCTCTCTTTATAATAATAGCAAATTCCGAAAATAAAACAAACTCCCTTGCACGTGAACTCTATGCTACATCCCTCTTGCCCTTCTCCTGATTCTCTGCTATCGTCTCGCGCATCAAACGAGAAGAAGGAGAGGTTCAATCCCGGCCGCTGCCACTTCTTTTTAGGCTCTATTCGACAACTATGTTAATAACATACGTCCACTCACCCTTTATCCCCCCATCCCACTGTTGACTATATTCCATATAGATTACTGTCGTACCTTTATCAACTCCTTCAAATGTCCAGGTTTCCTTCCCTGAAGCTCCAGGAACATCACCCTCAGGTGCTTCGAAGTCGTAATCCTCTTCCTTCACGGCTGTATCGCTACTCATTTCGTATGACCATTGAAATCCTGTCGTTGGATTTGAACAGAGTTCGACATACAACTTGTCCCCGATTTCCATTGTAAAATCATTTCTAATACTACCTGGATTCTCAACGAAGTCATCACACGAAATTTCTACGTGAGTATCTCGTGAGGTCACAAAGCAAGATAGCATGGTGAGTGTCAGGATGACAGTTATGAGCAGGGTTATAATTTTTAACTTCATTTTTCTCCCTCCATATAAAAACTCAACGATATTATGAATAACCTGACTATATTTATCAACGTGGAAAGGAAATTGTCAATTGCTGGTTCAATCCCAGCCGCTGCCACTTACAGATTAACTTGGAGTCCTCTGTCTCTGAGATATTCTTTTAATTGTTTTATACTTAAGATTCGATAATGGAAAACCGAAGCTGCCAATAGAATATTAGCGCCCCCTTTTACTACTCCGTCATAGAAATGCTCCAGAGTTCCGGCCCCTCCGGACGCAACTACAGGAAGATTAACTGCGTCTGCAATAGCTCTTGTGTACTCTAAATCATAGCCAGTTTGTGTACCATCTCCGTCCATACTTGTAGGCAGTATAGTGCCGGCACCAAGCTCCTGGCATTGTTTTGCCCATAATACAGCATCTTTCCCAACCGGCTTAGTGCCGCCGGATACGACCAGCTCAAAACCAGAAGGCATACTCTTATTTCTTCTAGCATCAATAGCCACAGTAACTTTTTCTGTCCCAAATTGCATTGATGCCTGTTTTACTATTTCCGGGTTATTTACAGCCGCGCTGTTTATTGAAATTTTACTAGCTCCGGCTTTTAAAACTAATTCAATGTCTTCTAAAGAAGAGATGCCGCCGCCAACTGTCAAAGGTATATCTATGACTGAAGATACGTTTCTAACCCATTCTATCCTTGTCTTTCTGTTTTCAACTGTAGCCGCGATATCCAGCATAGCCAGCTCGTCAGCACCCTCTTTCTGATAGAAAGATGCATTTTCAACAGGGTCTCCCGCGTCTTTCAGACCGACGAAGTGGATACCTTTTACTATTCTGCCGTTTTTCATGTCCAGACACGGCATAATTTTAATAATGCCCATTGCTATATATCCTTTCTTAAGTATGCCATTGGGTATCGGCAGATAAATTATATCATGAAAGAGGTTATACCATGATTAATTGTGAAATCTCAGCTGCTTTTCTTTTTAATATAACCTCAGTTTATGTTATACTTTCTTTACCAACATTGCAGTAGCGTGCTTCCTTCGGTGTAACCACGCAAACGTGTAGGTCAGGTCATAGTTGTTCACCATCCAGATACACATCGTATCTGATTATGTATATCATTATATTTTCTATGTGGTCTATATTCGAGGTGTATTTTGCCGGATAGTAAAAGGAGATTTTCCCGGATTTACTTCGGTTGGTGGACCGTAATCGTCACCGGCATATCCGGTGGACTGGGGTATGGCTTTTATAACCTCGGGCTTTCTGTCTTCTTTAAGGACCTGGCAGCCGAACTGAATTTAAGCCGTGCTGCTACATCGGTTGCCGCCGGCATAGGAGCCCTCGAAGGCGGTATTACCTCTCCGTTAATTGGCTGGCTTTCGGATAAGATGGGCCCTAAATGGTGGGTTGTTATCGGCCTGGCTATTGCCGGCAGCGGCTTCATATTGATGCGTTATATTACCGCCGTCTGGCAGTATTACCTGGTATGGGGTGTGCTGGTCGGAATGGGTCTGAACATAGGCCTGACCGTGGCTATCGATAAGGCGCTGACTAGCTGGTTCGTGAAGAAGCGGGGATTAGCCCAGGGTATCCGCTTTTCTATCCTGAGTGTATTTCAAATCGTTGCGTTGCAGGCAGCTACCTGGCTTGTATTGTGGCAGGGATGGCGTGTATCCAGTTTCATATGGGGCCTCCTCTTTTTTGCTCTTATTCCTATCGTTTTTCTGTCCGTTAAACAAGGTAAACCGGAACAATACGGTATGCTTCCCGATGGAGCCCGTGTAGACTCACTGAAGACGGGGAGCCGACAGGACATCGTGGATATGGGCATCGAATATGCCTCCGGTTCCGGGGAATTTGAGTTTACCTTCAGGCAAACCATGAAAACGATGTCATACTGGACAATTATCATAGCTATGGCTATGCAGAGTATCATTACCGGCGGCTTTACCCTTCATATCATTCCATTTCTAACTGACAAAGGTATTGAAACAGCTATTGCCAGTGCTTTAATGGGGATGATGGTACTCTTTACTGTCCCTACCAGGCTCATGGGCGGTATTATCGCCGACCGCTTAAGGAAGGACCGGCTTCATCTGCTCCTGGTGGGTACCATGTTTCTTCATGTTGTCGGGATAGGTACTTTCCTACTTTTTCAGACTACGGCTTCTATGTACGTACTGCTGGTATGTTACGGCTTGAGTCTTGGGGCAGGAACGCTGCTGGTTATCCTGATATTAGGGCGTTATTTTGGCAGAATGGCCTTCGGTTCGATACTCGGTACTACCCTGGCTTTGTTCGCTCCGTTGAGGCTGGTCTCACCCATTTATTGCGGATGGGTATATGATAAAACCAGCAGCTATAATATTGTCTTTATAACTTTTATAATAATGGCCGGAGCGGCTACGCTGATACTGCTTTCTCTTCGTCCTCCTGTAAAACCGAATAAATAAACGTACATAGACGGTTCAATCCCGGCTGCCGCCACTTCTTTTTTGTACTCTTTCCACCACCCGGTGGATATCCGGTAAACATCACCGTTTTTCGGGGTGTTTGATGTCACACTGGCAGCTATTATTCTGCTTCGCTTCGGTTATTTTAGTTATGATTGATGATTCGCCATGGTTTTTCAATAAGTCATTAACAATGTCGTCTTCGGTATACCCAAAGCAATAACAGATTATTTGTGAGTCCACTATATTTACATTCTAACTTGTCTGGACGTGAAATCCCAGCCTCTGCCTCCTATCGCCGGAGCAGAGCCAGGGATAACACAAGGAGAAAAATGCATGTTGCTCCTATCACCAGGAACATGTTATTTAATCCAAGCGATGACTCTATAGGGCTTAAAATAATCGGTGACAGGAACTGCCCGGTATAAGAAAAAAGCGTTATATACGAAGTCATCCTGCCCCGGAATGAAGCCGGTACCAGTTCTCCCACCCATACCGAGACCGAGGGTATAACCATGCCCATACCGACTCCAAAGAATATGATGGACACCGAAACCAGCCAGACAAAGGGCGCCTGAGAAATCAATAGGAATCCCGCCGACCACAGCAGCAAGCTTGTTTTTACAATGTTAATAAAAGATAATCTGGCTTTAATCTTCCCGTAAAACAGGGATGTTGCCCCTCCCGCAAGGCCCACCGTTGAAATAAATGTTCCCACATAGAAGGAGCTGGTTACGCCAAACGGTTCGACCAGCTTGGGCATGAACACGATTATTGAGTAAAGGAGAATATTGCCGATAAAGGCCAGACAGTAAGGAAGAAGAAGTATCGGAGTGCTTTTGAAAATATCAAACGTCGACACCTGTTCGTCCGGCCGGTCATTTGCCGGAAGGTCTGGACTCTTTTGACTCTCAGGAATGGCGAAGAAAGCCATAAATGCGATAGGAATTCCGATAAGGTAAGCAGCAAAAGGCAGATGCCAGGAAATAATACCGAGGGAACCTCCGACCAGCGGCCACATGATGCCGCCGACGCTGTTACTGCTTCCCTTCCACACCATGACCTTGTTCCGTTGTGTGCCTTCATAAAGATTGAGAATCGTGACGGTGATGGCAGTAAATATCGTGGCCACGCCGATTCCGAGAAGCACCCTGCTGCTGATTAGAAGGTAATAATCCGTAATAACAAGCCCTGAGCCGCCGGCAATTCCGTACAAAATCAGGCCGAGGATTAAGGGCTTTCTTGCCCCCACCTTGTCAATTATGAGCCCGACCACCGGACTGCAAATGGCAATCATGATGCCATGTGTGGTGATAAGAAGGCGGGCGGCACTCGGGTCAGTCCCGAGTCCCTCTCCCATTTGATTGAGGACGGGAGCGATAACGGAGCCTGCCATCACCGTTAGCGTGGCAGATGCCAGAATAACCCAAAGTGAAGTCTTGGCGGGTTTTATCATCGTTAAGCCGTGTCAATAGTATAGGCGTTAGGACTGACTACGTCCAGCCTGGTGTGGATGATGTTGTCGGGTATACCTATACTTCCAAAAAGGGGACGGTGGGCAAGATACGGCTGGAGACAATAGGGGAAAATGATACCAGGCTGCATTTCGAGGAGAAGCTAAAGCTGAATCCGCCGTTCAGCTGGTTTGAAGGCAGTCTGCGCAAGTTTATGGAGAAATACAACCGCAAGACCATGCTGAACATGTCTAAATGGCTATCGGAACACCCCGATTACGGGTAAGGTATAACTATAGGTATAAAAATTCCAGATATATTTACTCATCCGCCTACATCAATTACTCTTAAAGCTCCGTAGGATAGCTCTTCTTCTATATATCCTGGAATATCTATAACTCTTCCTGCGAGTGGATCGATGATAATCCAAATACCGGAACTGTATTTAGGAAACTTATGAAAGTTATCTGATTTAAAATGAGAAATACCAATTGTGTCTGTTGGACTTTTCAAGTGTAGCTTTTTCATTATTGATTTCTCATCATCCAAGAAATCTGCTGGAGTATTTGGATAATATACCAGACACGATAAATGATCGGGCTTTTTATCTTCGTTGGTATCTATTGTGGCTAAACAAGCGTCTAAGCCAACAGATTCATACATACTTGCAAGTAATATGGCATAATCCTCACAATCTCCCCCACGAGTTAATATTGTCTCACTCGCTAAAGCGAAATAATCCTGTTCGATAGGGTCACTAACATAATTAATGTTATGGGCAACCCAATAATTTATTTTCCATATTTTCCACGAGATACTATCGCTTGATATACCTGATGGTGAGTTAGTAACCTGAACGACAGATATATCTCTAATTAATGGATTAAACGGCTCAACACAACTTTGCGGATTTATTTCTCTGTTGATAACGGTGTTTGTGGAAACTGCTTCGATATTTGTGAGGATTTTTATCTCTGCAATCAATTGGTTTATTTCGGAATTCCTATCACTTAACTCTGCATTTAAGTTCGCGTTCTCTTGATAAAAAAAATAATAAATTATGCCTATCAATACACAAAAAATTAGAAAAACTATCAAATTTTTAATTTTTGGTGTATCCTGTATTAGTCGTTCCATTTACATAATTATAGCATATTATAGCCTCTATATAAGATTGAGTTAATAATTTCATGTAATATGTTTTAGTAACATACCCATATTATACTTTTGTGTATTCACCATTTTCGTTTTAAAGGATTGAAGGATAAGAAGGAAAGTCTCTTAATTAATAAATATGCAATCCATCCTTTTCTTATATGACTTCAATTTATTATTTATATCCTATTTCCCCTCGGCCAGCGCCTTTTCCCGGTACTTTCGCCAGATTTCCATCATTTCCGCCTGGCCCTGGGCTTCCTCGGCGGAGGCGCGTTCCGTCCAGTATACGATTTTTGTTATTTTAAGATCCCCGTTTTCGTCCTGCTTCAGGTGGTAATGGCAGCTGGCCTGTTTCGCCGGCCAGACTTTACCTGAAGGTTCGTCGTTGAACTGAAGCTGGAACCAGACGACGACGACCAGCCGTTTTAAATCGATTATATACTCCTTCGGCGTGAGCTCTTCGTGGAGACCGGGATGGATCATGGTCATTAATAGGTCCTCGCGCGAGCCCGGCGCCGTAGTATTCGGCATATTGTACGCCCAGAACTCCAGCTCCGGCGCGAAATACTTCTCCATGTTCGGTACGGTTTTCAGGGGCCCAGAGTTTTTGTTAAAGGCTTCATAGTATTTGTTGAACCAGTTCACGAGGTTATCATAGGTCAATTCCACAGGTATCACCTCCGCTATATGTTACAGTGCAGTATATATGATGAAGGACTTAAACATCAATGTCGTTCATCGCATCGCGGAAATCGCGCTCCATCTTCTCCACTTCGACGGTAAGCCTGTCCCATTCATCGGTCAGTGATTTTAAAGAATCTTTAAGGGCGCTGTATTCCATATTGGTCTCGACGACCTTCCGTCCCTCTTTGTAGTGAGCGGGGTCGGCGAGCAGGGCCTCCACTTCATTCAAACGTTCAGTATTTTTTGAGACCTCGATTTCTATATCCGCGATGCGTTTCCTGACCGGAGAGATTTCCCGGTAATGCCGGTTTCTCAGGTTGCCTTCGATTACCTTGCGCTGTCGCTGCTGGATTTTCGCCTGGCTGCCTGCCGGTGCGCTACGCTTGACAATACGCAGCGTCTCCGATACATCTTTGACCGGCGTCTCTCTCCGGTAAAGGTAATCGTCATAGGTACCGGGGAAAATCTTTATTCTGCCTTCCTGTATCTCTATTATCTTGTTAGCTACGTCCCGTATCAGGGTGCGGTCGTGGGTAATAAAGCAAATCGTACCGCGGTATGCCTCCAGGGCGTCGGTGAGTATCTCGCGGGAGGGGATATCTAGGTGGTTGGTAGGCTCGTCCATGAGCAGGAAGCTGGCCGGACGCGTCAGCATCTTGGCGATGGCCACGCGGGTCTTTTCCCCGCCGGATAGCACCGCCACTTTTTTATCGACGTCCTCGCCGCTGAACAGGAACGCACCCAGCAGGCCCCGCAGGTGCTGGTCGGGTTCATCCGGGGCCATCTGCCGCAGCTCGTCCAGGACGGTGTTGGCGGGATTAAGCAGCTCGATATAGTACTGGGCGAAATAGGCCGTGGTAACGTTATGGCCCAATATGCGTTCGCCGCTTTCGAAAGGCAGCACCCCGGCCAGCATTCGCAGCAGGGTGGTCTTGCCGGCACCGTTCGGCCCCACCAGCGCCACCTTGTACCCCCGGTTAAGCTCCAGGTCGAGGTTGCGGTAGACGGGTTTGCCGTCGTAGGCTTTGCTGACATCCTTCATGGTGATGACGACATGGCCGGTACGGGGCGGTTCGGGGAAATTGAATTTTATCTTTTTCGTCGACCTCGGCACGGTTATCCGCTCTATCTTATCGAGTTTCTTAATCCGGCTCTGCACCTGGGTGGCCTTGGTGTTCTTGGCGCGGAACCGCTCGATGAAGCGTATCTCTTTCTTTATCTTCATCTCCTGCCGCCGGGCAGTGGCCTGCTTTATCTCGAGGTCTTTCTCACGGTTGAGGATATAGCCGTCATAGTTACCGCGGTATAAAATGACCTCATCTCTTTCCAGAGCGATTACTTTGCGGGCCACATTGTTGAGAAAGGCGCGGTCGTGGGAGGTTACCAGCACCGCCCCGTGATAGCCCCTCAGGTAGTTCTCGAACCAGCGGATTGTCTCGAGGTCGAGGTGGTTGGTCGGCTCATCGAG